>CAZMML010000054.1:0-10619 GCA_964567335.1 uncultured Nannocystis sp.
CTGCCGCCGAGCCGCGGCGAGATCGTCGACCGCGACCACATGACCCTCGCGGTCGACGACCGGGTCCACAAGATCGCGGTCAACCCGCGCCTCGTCCGCGCCCGCGGCGCCGAGGACGCGCTCGTCGCCGCCGTGCTGGAGCTCTTCCCCGACGAGGACGAGGCCTACCTCCGCGGCGAGCTCGCCAAGGACAAGGCCTACCGCCAGCTCCGCGTGTCCCTCACCGACGCGCAGATGGCCGAGCTCGCTGACCGCCAGATCCCCGGCGTGACCTTCGAGCCCGCGACCGCGCGCGTCTACCCGCGCGGCCTGCTCGCGTCGCACGTGCTCGGCCGAGTCGGCGCCCAGGGGTCCGGGACCGCCGGCGTCGAGCTCGGCCTCGACGCCTCCCTCCGCGGCCGCGAGGCGCTGAGCCCCGCGTACTTCGCCGCCGGCCGCAAGCTCCTCGTCGACGGCGTGCCCGATCCCGGGGTCGCCCGCGGCGACACGGTCGTCCTCACGATCGACTCGGCGATCCAGGCGATGGTCGAGGAGGAGCTGAACACGATCGTCCGCCAGTGGCACCCGGTCGGCGCGAGCGTCGTCGTGCTCGACCCCAAGAACGGCGAGCTCCTCGCGCTCGCCAACCGTCCGACCTACGACCCCAACCACCCCGTCGAAGACGCCCGTCAGACCACCAACCTCGCCGTGCAAGCCGCCTACGAGCCCGGATCGACGCTCAAGGCGATCACCGTCGCCGCCGCCCTCGAGAGCGGGGCGATCCGCGAGAACGAGACCTTCTTCTGCGAGAAGGGCCGCTGGCAGTACACCCCCCGCAACGTCATCCACGACACCAAGTCGACCGAGTGGCTGACCGTGTCGGAGATCCTCGCGGTCTCCTCCAACATCTGCACGACCAAGATCGCCGACCGCCTCGGCAAGCAGGCGCTCTCCAAGTGGGTCCGTCGCTTCCACTTCGGCGAGCGCCCCGGCGTGCAGCTCCCCGGCACCACCCCCGGCCTGCTCGCGCCCCCGGAGAAGTGGTCCGACATCCAGATGGCGAACATCTCCTTCGGCCAGGGCATGAGCGCGTCGCCGCTGCAGGTCAGCGCCGCGTTCGCGGTCCTCGCCGCCGGCGGCGTCTACCACGACCCCACCATCGTCTCCCGGATCCTCGACGCCGACGGCGAGACCGTGTGGGAGCACCGCCCCGACGGCGAGCGCCTGATCCGCGCCCAGGTCGCGCGCTCGGTGCTCCGCATGCTCGAGGACGTCGTCCACACCCCGCTCGGCACCGGCAAGAACGCGGTCGTCGACGGCTACCGCGTCGCCGGCAAGACCTCCACCGCCCAGAAGGCGACCAGCAAGGGTTACGCCGACGGCCTCTACTACTCGAGCTTCATCGGCACCCTGCCCGCGCGCGACCCCAGGGTCGTGATCCTCGTCTCCGTCGACGCCCCCGAGGGCGCGCACTACGGCAACGACGTCGCCGCCCCCAGCTTCGCCCGCCTCGGCGCGCAGATCATGACCCACCTCGGCGTCCCTCGCGACGACGGCGCCGCCCCGCCGCCGCCCCGCCCCGTCACCGTCGCCGCCGCCGCGCTCCCGGCGGAGCTCAACGCGCTGGCCGAGGTCGACGCGGAGCCCGACCTCCCCGGCCACGCGCCCGCGCGTCCGCGGGTGACCACCGGCCTCCCCGACTTCACCGGTCTCACGCTGGCGCAGGCGATCGACGTCGCCGACCGCGCCAGCGTCGAGCTCCGCGCCGTCGGCACCGGAGTGGCTGTCCTTCAGGACATCCAACCAGGCCCGGTCGAGAGCGGTCAGGCCGTCCGGGTGTTCTTCGAAGCGCCTCGCTGAGCCGCGCGCAAGCGCGCCCTCCCCTCCCTCGCCAGGCGCCCGCCCCCGCCCGGCCTTGCGGATTTTTGCACACACAAGGGTCGGGGCTTATCCTACATCTCCCACCCTTTCGGAGTTGTTCGGATGACGGACGATCGGCGCCAATCACGCAGCGAAAACCCCTGGACTGCCGGGGATCTCTACCTTCAAGCGGTGGCCCAGCGCACCGGCCTGGACCACCTCACCCTCGCCACCCGCGAGGGCCTCTTCCTCTCTGGGACTGGGGACCACCACCTCGGCAATCGTCTCGCGGCGATCGCGCCCCTCTTCGCCGAGGAGCCGGCCGCCCTGCGTGTCGGTCTCATCGACGAGCTCACGAGCGGACGGCCGATGCAGCTCTGGCGGGTCTCGATCCGCGAGCGGCCCTTCTACCTGCTCGGCTTCGGGACGCCGACCGACATGTCCGAGGAGGTCCAGGAGGCCTTCGATCGGATCTTCGCCCGTCCTGCTTCGCGGACCATGAACTGAGGCCCTGCCCCGCGGCACCCTCGTGCGGGCACGCGGGGTTCCTCGGGCCGGCGGAGTGGGGCCCCGCCGACGGCGGACTTCCCCCCGTTTCACGTGCTCGGCGCACCCTCGCTTCGCCGCGTCCAGCCCCGCGAGCTCGCCACGTGCGCCGGCACAATCGCCAGGTGGACCCGGCTGGCGGCGGCCGAAGGACGACGCCAGCCGGACACTGCACCCGTCCTCGCGACGCCCCCGAACGGAGCCCACACCGGCGCGCGCGTCGCTGCGGAGTTCGCCGCCTGGAGGTGGTGGGTTGCGGGGCGCGGCGATCTGAGGGCCGAGATGGGGCCGACGAAGGAGGCCCCATCCGGACCGAACATCGCCGCGCCCCGCAACCCACCACCTCCTGAGAGGTGAACTCCCGCACTCGACCCGGCTAGACGGCGTCGCTCACGCTGGCGAAGCGAAAGTCGCGGACCACCAGCGGGGGGACCACCATCACCATGTTGTCCCCGGCCGTGCGCTGGGGGCGGCCGAACCCGATGATGTTGCGCAGCATCACCGCCGGGCTCTCATTGTAGCGGAGGTTCTTGATCGGCCGCGCGATCTTGCCCCCCTCGATCAGGAAAGTGCCGTCGCGTGTCAGGCCCGTCGCCAGGATCTGCCGCGGCTCGAGCATCCGGTTGTACCAGAAGCGGGTCACGAGCACGCCGCGCTCGACCCCGCGGATCAGCTCGAGCGGCCCCTTGTACTCGGCCGGGTCGCTCGCGGTGAGGAACACCGAGCGCGGCGCGGCCAGCGGCGCGATCCCTTGCTTGCGCGCCCAGAAGCGCGTGCTCGCGAGTGCGCGCAACACGCCCCGATCGATCCAGGTTGTTGCGGCCAGCGGCAGGCCGTCCGCGGCGAAGGGCGCCGAGGGGTTGCCGGGATCGGCCGGGTCGCTGCGAAGTACGACCCGGGGATCGAAGAGGGTCTCACCGATCCGATTCCCGCCGCCCGGTCGGCTGAAGAAGCTCCGTCCCTCGTCCGCGGGCCGGGCACCGAGCGAGAACACCAGGAAGCCGAGCAGATCCGCGACCGCCTGCGCCTCGAGCACCACCGTGTACGCCCCGGGTGCCAGCGCCTCGGACGTGCCGGCAGACATCACCGCCTTCTCGGCCGCCCGCTCCGCGAGGACCTGCGCGTCGAGCGTGCCGAACTGGAACGACGACCCCCCGGCCCAGCCGCTGCCGGACCCATCCGGCGTGCGCATCGTCGTGGTCAGCGACCCCTGCGTCTCGGCGTGCAGCGCGAAGAGCCCGGCCCGGTTCGCCAGGGAGGTAACCGCGTCCTCGTGCTCCACCATCCCCGACGCCACCAGCTTCGCCGAGCGCGCGACCTTCAGCGCGCGCGCCACGCGCTCCGTGCGTGCCTCGGCGTCGACCTCGGCCGTCTTCCCGTCGCGGGCCGCGACCTTCACGTAGGTCTGCGGTCCCAGCGGCGGCTCGAGCTCTGGGTCCACCGGCGCCAGCGCGGCCAAACCCTCTGCCTCGCGGACCAACGCCGCCAGCGCAGCCGGATCGCGGCTGGTGCCGGACACTGTCGCCGCCCGCCCCTCGCGCGCCGCGGTCACCGCCACCTCGACGCGCAGGGACTCACCGGACGTCGTCGGTGCCCCGGCGGCGAAACGCATGTGTGCGGCACGCCGGGCCGAGACGCGGACGCTCACGTCCGGGAAGGTCGCCGCGGCCAGGACCGCCTTGGTGATCGCCCGGACTTCAGCCTGTGTGATGGGCGCCTGCGAGCTCACGCGTCACCTCCCGTGTTCAGCACGTTGACCGTGAAGCGCGCCGGGGGGCAGCCGTGGCTGACCGCGTTGCTCTGCGACGGCTCTCCCTTGCCGTCGCTGAAGCTCCCCCCGAGCCGGTAGGTCCCGGCGCCCCCGAGCCTGTCGCAGGAGCTCCAGAATTCGATCGTATTGGCCTGGTAGGCCACGTCGCGCAGCGGCCGGGTCAGGCGGCCCTTCTTGATCTCCCAGAAGAACTGCCCGCCGAACTGGAAGTTGTAGCGCTGCTGATCGATCGACCAGCTCCCCCGCCCGCTGATCAGCACCCCGTCCTCCGTGGCGGAGATCAGGTCCTCGGTCGTGTAGCCCTCCGGCCCCGGCTGGAGGCTCACGTTGGGCATGCGCGCGAAGGGCACGCTGGCGTAGCTGTCCGCGTAGCTGCACCCGCGACTCGTCCCCTCACTGGCTGCTGCGGCCAGGTCGCGGGTCGTCTGCCAGCCGACGAAGACCCCCTTCCGGACCAGCTCCCAGCGCTGGCTGGCCACGGCCTCGTCGTCCCACGCGGTGGTCGCCAACCCCCCGGCCTGGGTCCGGTCGGCCACGAGGTCGACGATGTCCGCTCCGATCTTGAGCTTCCCGGTCTTGTCGACGGTGATGAAGCTGGTCCCCGCGAAGTTCGCCTCGAGCCCGAGCGCCCGGTCGAGCTCGGTCGAGTGGCCGATGCTCTCGTGGATCGTGAGCCAAAGATTCGAAGGCGTCAGAATTACTTGTTTTTTCCCAGGCGTCACGGGTGCCGCATGGAGCTTCCGCAGGGCGTCCTCGGCGATCTCCGGCGCCGCACCGACCAGGTCTGCCCCGGTCACGTGCTCCCACCCGGCCAGCATCGGCGCGACCTCGTGGTCCCGCGACGCGAAGCGCCCCCGCCGACGGTCGATCGCCGTCGCCGTCAGCCCCGGCATCACCCGGAAGAACACCTGGTGGACCCGCGAGCCCTCGCTGCTCAGGAGCAGCTTCTCCTCGCGCACGCTGAAGGCGCTCGCGTCGACGTGCGCGACCCCAGAGACCGCCAACGCCGCCTTCGCCGCCGCGAGCAGGAGCTCGGCCTTCTCCGCCGGTGCGATCGAGAAGGGGTCGACCACGAAGGGCGAGACCCAGCCGCCCTGCACCACCGCCGCGGGCGCGAGGACCACCGGCTGCGGCATCAAGAGGGCGCTCTGCCTCGCCATCGCCACCGCTGATTTCGCCAGTGCTGTCGGTGACTTTGGCGACAAGTCTCCAGTGGCAGCGAAGCCCCAGGCCCCGTCGGCGAGGACCCGGAGGCCGAGCCCATACTCGCCCGAGCGGCCGATCCCGCTCACGTGATCGTCGCGGACCGAGACCCGCTCGCGCTTCCAGAGCACCAGGCGGGCGTCCGCGTAGCTCGCCCCTGCCTTGAGGGCCGCGTCGATCGCCGCCCGCGCGAGCCCCTCGTCCCGCAGCAGCGCGCTCGCGGTGAGGAGGTTGACCCCCGTGTCCGCGCTCGCGGGCGCCGACTTGCCCGCCGGCACCTGGCTCGGCGGAGGCCCGGCCCACAGCGGCCAGGGGGCCAGCGCGCGTGCCCCGGCGAGGCCGGAGAGCGCGAGGAAGGAGCGACGGGAGCCGAGCATCGCCGGCATGATACTCGAGCTCGCGCCCCGCGACCTGCCATGTTCTGGCGCCCGACCGACCTCGGGGTCACACTTGCGCCCACCCGAACCACCCATGCCGCGCACGTCGATCAGCCTCTGTCTCGCCCTCCTCCTCTCCAACCTCGCCTGCGACGGCGGCAGCGCCGCCAAGCCCGCGCCCCAGACCGCCGCGGCCCCCGTCCCCGCGGAGCCCAAGGCCCCGCCGAAGAGCGACCCGGAGCCGGCCAAGCCGGTCGACGATCGGGTCCTCGCCGAGAGCGGGCTCGGCGTGGGCGGCCGCTTCAAACCCTTCGAGATCGTCAACTGCGAGAGCGGGGACACCTACTGTCAGGTCTGCAAGTTCGGCGGGAGCCCGAAGATCATGGCGGTCGGCACCCTCGACGACCCAGCCTTCAAGGAAGACATTAAGAACCTCGACGCACTCGTCCAGAAGTACGGTGAGGACAAGCTGAAGGCCTTCGCGGTGATCACCGCGATCAAGGACGGCAAGTCGAGCACGCCGACCGATGACCGCGAGGCGCTGCAGGCCAAGGTCAAGGCGCTGACCAAGGAGCTCGGGGTCAAGATCCCGCTGGTCCTCCCCGCGCTCGACGAGACCAAGGCCAACCCGGACTTCGACGGCTACTACAACATCACCCGGAGCCGGACCCTCATGTTCGCCGACGGCCGCAACGCCGTGAAGTACAGCGCCGTCGCCCCGCCGGATCTCTCCGGCCTCAACACCGCGATCCAGGGCGTGCTCGGCGCGCCCGCCGCCGGCTGAGGCGACTCAGGGCAAGAAGTAGGGCCCGCCTGGGATCGGAGGGCTCCACCACGGCACCTCGGGCAGCACCAGGTAGGCCCGCAGGAACTGCAGCCCCGCGAAGAGCCCCACCGGCGTCAGCGCCGTCGCGAAACCACGGATCCAGGAGATCTGGTGGGTCCCTTTCAGCGCGTTCCCCGCGAGCAGAAAGAAGAGCGCCGAGAGCGCTCCCAGGACCGCGAAGTACACGCCGCTCGAGAGCTCCGTGAGGTGGAGCGGCAGGTCGAGAATCGCGACCCCGAGCAGCGCTGGGGCCGCAGCGTACCCGACCGCGCGCATGGTCGCGGCGATCGAACGCGGCGCTCCTCCTGTCAGCACGAGCGCGACGTGGGTGGCGATCCCGAGCACGGCGTAGAGCAAGGGCACGCCGACGGGGACCATGAAGAGCGCCCAAAGCGAGAGTGCGTCCGCCAGCCACACGTCGAGGGTGTCAAAGGCTGGTCGCACGGCGGTCGAACGGGGTCCTTGTGCCCAGAGCGCCGCGAGCAGACCGATCCACAGGGGAAGACGGAGGGTCAGCAGGACCCGCAACACGATCCCGTGGTCGACTGGCTCCTGGACGTACGCGAAGCTCCGCCTGGGCCGAACGAAGAGCGCCGCCAGGGTCTGACGGAGCCGCCACCCCCACCCCGGCAGCGCGTCCTCGGCGCCGGCCGAACGCGGCCACTCGACCGGCAACGCGCTCCACAGGCCGCCGGTGTCGGCGAGGAGTTCGCGCCCACGGACCGCCCGGCGGGCGCGAGCCGAACGTGGTCGAGCCGACGACATTGGCCGCGGAGTGTACTCGACCCGTGAGGACGAAAGGGACCTTTTCGCCGGGCTGCGCCTGCGCGTACTCTCTCCTCATGCACCGCAACCTCCTCGTCGCGGTCGTACTCCTCGGGGCGTGCCGCAAGGGCGAGACCGTCGCCGACATGGACTACGACGATCCCAAAGCGGCGATCGCCGCCATGGAGGACGCGCAGCGCGAGGCCTGGCAGATGCCGGACCGGATCGTCCGCAGCCTCCCGATCCCGAGCAAGGACGCCGTCGTCGCCGACATCGGCGCGGGCTCGGGGTACTTCTCGCGCCGCCTCGCGCTCGAGGTGCCGGCGGGCAAGGTCTACGCCGTCGACATCGACGACGAGTTCCGCACCTACATCGAGCAGCAGCGCGAGAGCTGGGGCACCCCGAACATCGAGCCCCACCTGGCTTTCTACGACGATCCCGCCCTCCCCGACGCTGCGATCGACCTCGTCTTCGTCGGCAACACCTACGCCTACCTGCGCGAACGCAAGGCCTACTTCACCAAGGTCCGTCGGGCCCTGCGCCCGGGCGGTCGCCTGGCGATCGTCGACTACCGCCCCGACGCCTCCCCCCCCGCCGCGTTCGCGCCGGACCCGAAGTACCGCCTCAGCCGCGAGACGATCGTCGCCGAGCTCCAGACCGCCGGCTTCGCCCTCGAGCGCGAGGAGACCTTCCTCCCGCACCAGTACTTCCTGATCTTCAAGCCCAGCGCGCCCTAGCGCGAGAGCCGCCGCCGGTCCGCCGACCCCGGCCGCGCCCGCTCAGCCGGGGATCACGACGCCGCAGGGGCAAGTGATCTTCACGCTCGCCGCGCCCTCCTGGATCGCGTCGCACGCGGCGCCGACGAGCTCAACCTCGCTTGGGTCGTTGAGCTGCCAGCCGTCCGGGTCGCCGAAGGGGACGGGCGCGCCGTTGACGAGCACGCTGCACTGGTCCGCCTTGCCCTCCTCCACGCTCCCGTTGAGGCCGAGCTTGCAGCTCCGCACGCCCTCGATGATCTGCTGGAACGCGGCGACCAGGCCGGCGTTGTCGTTCGCCTTCCAGAAGGGCGCGTTGGGGTCGCCCATCTGAACGCCGGCCCCCGCGTTCGCCATGTCCTGGAGGTGCGCGTCGCTGACCTCGTCGCCGACGCTGATGATGTAGACGAGGACCCCCTGATCGTAGGCCATGGTGGCCGCCGCGACCGCCTCCGGCTGCCCCATCTGCGGGTCGAGCACGGCGCAGGTGTCGGGCTCGCCGTCGGTCGCCAGCACGATCGCCTTCGTGCCCTCGGCGGGATCGGCGAGCACGGTCGGGAGCACCGCGACGATCGAGTCGCCGGTCGGCGTGTCCTCGACCGGCTGGTTCATGATGAACACCGCCTCCATCGCGCCGTAGTTGTTGAGGTCGGGCGCCACCTCGGTGATCTGCGGACACACGGGATCGGCGTCCTGTGCGGTGTAGAGGCCCATCCCGAAGCGGACCTCGGCCTGGAACTGCTCCACGAGGCCCTGACCGGGCGCAAGCAGGGCGTCGTAGACCGCCTGCCAGCGCGTGACCCCGTTGAAGGCCGCGGTCATGCTCCCCGACTGGTCGAGCAGCAGGTAGATCGTCGGCGTCTTCGGTTCGAAGGTCACGTCGGCGTCGGCGCACACCTCCCCCGTCGAGCTGCCGCTGCTCCCGGGGCCGCTCGACGTCGACGTCGCGGACGTCGACGTACTGGACTCGCCCATCGTCTGCCCGCCAGAGCCCGTCGGCTCCCCGCTCGTCGATCCGCTCGCGGTGCTCGTGGTGCTCGTGACCTCGCCGCTCGAGGGCTCTCCGGTCGCGCCGGAGCTCGAGCCGGAGTCGGTCCCCGCCGGCGGAGTCCCGCACGCGAAGAGGAGGACGACCGAGGAGAAGCTCGCAAACTGGCGAGAGCTAGGCATGTCTCCGACGGTCAAGCCGGCCCCGGAGCCTCGCAAGAGGGGACGCCCGCGAGGGGCGCCCCCGCGCGACCGCGAGCGACCGCGCGCCGCCGCTCAGCGCTGCTTCACGGGCGCGAGCAGGTCGCCCTTCACGGGGACGTGGTCTGGGCGGCGCTCGTCGGCGCCAGAGCGGGTGAGCGTCACCTCGGCGAAGACCATCTCGACGCCCCAGCTCTTCTCGAAGCGCGGCCCGTCCTGGACCTGGACGTGCAGGTGCGGCTCGGTCGAGTTGCCGCTGTTGCCGCAGCGCGCGAGGACCTGGCCGCGGCGGACCCGATCGCCGACCTTCACCTTGAGGCTGCCCGGGATCAGGTGCGCGTAGGTCGAGTAGAGCTCGCCCGCGTGGCGCAGCGTCACCAGGTTGCCCGGCGCCACGTAGGGGTTCGTCTCGCCGATCGGCGCGTCCGGGACCCCGTCGATCGCGGTCGTCACCACCCCCTCGGCCATGGCCAGGACCTCCTGGCCGTAGGCGTAGTAGTCGCCGAGCGCGCGACCCTCCCCGCGGAAGCTCTGGCCGGCGTCGTCGACGATCACGAGATCGGCGGCCCGGCGCTGAGAGGCGTGCTCGATGTGGTGGTTGAGCGCCGGCGTGTCGCCGCCCCACACCACCAACCACCGGCCGCGGAAGGGCAGGCCCAGCGGCGCGCTGCGGGCGACGGGCGGCGCGTCGCCGGGCTCGCTGAACTTCAGGCCGGCGATCGCCCCCTCGGCGTCGAGCGCGATCATCACCTCCCACGCGCCGCGTTCGGCCGCGACGGTGAAGGTCCCCTGATCCTGCTCCGCCGCGAGGGGAGTCGCCGCGCCGAGCTTGCCGCGCGCGCCGATCAGCCCGGGCAGCATCGCCTGGACCGCCGCGAGCGGGACCTGCTGCTTCATCTCCGGCGCGAAGCGGGCGAAGAGCGCCTCGGCGTCGCCCGCGTTGGTCAGCGCGATCACCTCGACGAGCGTCGCCGTCGCGCTCATCTTGGCCATCGCGGGCGCGGGCGCCGTCGCCTCGGGGCACGCGGGCGGCGGCGGCGGGTCAGGGCAGCGCGCTGGCTCGGCGCACGAGGCGGCGACGATCGCCGCCGCGAGCGCGACGCCGACGCGGGTCACACCGTCCCCCCGACCAGGGCCAGGAACTCGGCCTCGCTGAGCACCTTCAGCGGCGCGCCCGCGGCGATCAGCTCCTCGGCCTTCTTCTGCTTGCTGGACTTCGCCCCGCGGCCGGCGCCGACGACCAGGTAGGTCAGGGTCTTCGTCACCCCCGACGGGTTCTCCCCGCCGAGCGCGGCGACGCGGGCCTGCGCCTCCTCGCGGGTGAAGCCCTCGAGGGTCCCGGTGAAGAC
>CAZMML010000055.1:0-10609 GCA_964567335.1 uncultured Nannocystis sp.
TCTCACAGGCGATCGGCGCCCGCGTAGTCGGGGGTGTCGGGCTGCGAGGGTCGCGCGACCCCATCGAAGTCGATCGAGGGGTCACCTGTCCGCCACACGGCCTTGTCCTTGAAGGGCGCGGCGGGCTTGATGTGAAAGTCACCGATCGCGGGGTTGACGAACCACCCGGCCTCGGCGCTGGGGATGGTGGTGACGGTGGGCCCGGCGAGGCTCGGCGCGTCGATGACGCTGTCGCTGGCCTTCGCCCCGGGGCAGGAGACCGAGCTCGCGTCGGCCTGGCCGAAGATCACCGAGTTGCGCACCTCGACGTCCCCGGCGCCGCCGCAGTGGAGCGAGTCGGCGTTCGAGCTGGCCTCGTTGTCGATCAGGGTGCTGTAGAGGACGGTGAGGCTGACGGCGTTGGTGAGGAAGAGCGCGCCGTAGGTGCCGAGGCTGACGCCGTTGGAGGCGATGAAGGTGTTCTCGAGGACCGCGGCGCCGCCGCTGAGCTTGAGGCCGCCGCCGTTGTTGAAGTAGATCCGGGAGCGCTCGAGCACGAGGGTGCAGGTGAAGCCGTCGATCGCTACCGACTTGCGGCCGGAGATCTCGAGGCGCTCGGCCCACAGGGAGCCGTTGAGGCAGACGAGGCCCTTGGTCGCGTTGGGGGCGGTGCCGGTGATCAGGAGCTGGCGGACGTAGACCCGCGCGTTGTCGTTGACCTGCATCGCGTCGGTGGCGACGTCGAGGGTCGCGGCGCCGCCCTCGCCGAAGAGCGCGACCACGGCGTTGGCGGGGACGTCGACCTTGGTCTTGTAGGTGCCGGGCTTGACGTGCACGAGCGCGGGCACGCCGGGCTGGAGGGCGGCGACGGCGCTCTGGATCTCGCAGAAGGGGGTGTCGCTGGTGCCGTCGCCGGGGCACGTGGCGGCGCGATCGACCCACAGCTCGACGCCCTCGAAGCAGGCGCCGCTGCCGAGATCGCACGCGCCGCTCGGGCACTGGGCGTGGTCGCTGCACCCGACACAGATGTGCTCGACCGCGTCGCAGACCGGGGTCTGGCCGCTGCAGGCCGTCTGGTTGTCGGCGGTGCAGAGCACGCAGGCGCCCGTCTCCGGGTCGCAGACGGGGGCGTCGGGGACGTAGTCGGCGCAGCTCGGGATCCCCTTGCAGTCGACGCAGGCGCCCCCCTCGCAGAAGGGCGTCGCGTCGTCGCACTGCTTCGATGGGCCGGGGCCGTCCGTGCACTGGGGGCCGCTGGAGGTGCTGCTGTCCCCGCTGGACCCCGTCGATGTGGCGGAGGTCGTGGTGGTCGTCGCGGGTCCGGTGTCCGTGGTCGAGCCGCTCGGGTCGGTGGAGCTGGTGCCCTCGAGCATCACGCAGCGCCCCGAGGCGCACACGAGCGGCGCGTCGCAGCCCTCGGCTGGACACAAGCAGTTCAAGGTGCCAGGGACGCACGAGCCGGTGTCCGCGCTCGACTCGTCAGTCCCCTGACCTCCCGGCGGGCACGCGGCGAGGGCCGATCCGACGGCGAGCGCGAGTCCATGACGCAGTAGCCCTTCACGCATAACCTCGGCAGTATCACCAAGGGGTCCAGGGCTCGCAACGCGGCCTTTCGCGCGGCGCGATGCGCGAGAGAGGCCGGCGCGCTCTCACGCCGCGCGGCTACGGCGTGTACACGTCCGCGCCCGCGTAGTCGGGCAGGCCCATCTTGCTCGGGCGCGGGTTGCCTTCGAAGTCGACGCGGACGTCACCGCTGAGCCAGACCGCGGTGTCCTGCATGGTCATCACGGCCGGCTCGACGACCTTGTACGCGAAGGTGGCCTTGTCGAGGAGGAAGAGGTCGACGATGGTCTCGCCCGCGAGCTTGAGGTTGCCCTGCTCGAAGAGCTCGCTGTCGACCACCGAGGTCGTGACCTTGAGCCCGCTGGCCGCGCAGGGCTGAGAGATCGACAGGTTCCCGCCGAGGCCGATCCGGGCGATGACGGAGTTCCGGATCTCGCCGATGACCTTGTCGTCGCGGCAGTGGAGCGAGTCGCCGCCGATCATCGCCTCGTTGTTGTTGTTGAGGATCGTGCTGTACACGATGTCGAGCGCGGTGTTGGAGGCGGTGATTCCGCCGCCGCCGCGGTCCTGCTTGAACGAGTTGTCCGTGATGTAGCTGTTGATCAGGTGCAGCTTGGAGTCGGCGATGTCGACGCCCTCGGTCTGGCCCTCCGTGATCACCGAGTTGCGCAGGAAGATCTCGCAGCCGTGGGACAGGATCCCCGGGCCGCCCGAGCCGCGGATCTGCGAGTCGTCGAGGTAGACCCGCGCGCCCTCGAGGCAGTAGAGCCCCCCGCTGACGTCGCTGACCGGTTGGACGAGCAGGGCGAAGTTGTTGAGGTAGGCGGTGACGTTGGAGCCGACCGTCATCACGATGCTCTTGGAGAGGAAGCGCGTGTGGTGGTCGTCGAGCGTCCCGGGCTCGTGGATGATCGCGTAGCTGACAGGGTTGGCGGTGCCCGGGATCTGGAAGGCGTTCTGCGGGACCTCGGTGAAGTCGGACTTCATCACCTTGAAGGTCCAGCCCGACGAGCCGTCGAGCTGCGCGTGGGCGATCGCGTCCTTCATGAAGCAGTAAGGCGCGCCCTCCGTGCCGCCGGTCGGGACCTTGTCAACGCAGGGATCCTGGCCGGGGATGCCCCAACGTACGTGGAGGATCTTGTCGTCGGGGAAGCACTTGCCGGCCCCGATGTCGCAGGCGGACTGCGGACAGTGGCTGTGCAAGAAGCAGCCGTCGCACATGTTGGTGTCGAGGTTGCAGGCGGGCTTGGCGTCGGTGCAGAGGGTGGCGTCCGACCCGGTGCACTGGACGCACTTGCCGTCGTCGGGGTTGCAGATCGGGCGGGTGGCGTCGATCTCCCCGCAGCCCTCCGGGGGCAGGACGGTGCAACCGCCGCAGACGCCGGCCTCGGCGCAGAAGGGCATCTCGGGGTCGGTGCAGTCGATGTTCGGCTGGCCCTGGTTGGGGTCGCAGGCGAGGTCGGGGCCCGTGGAGCCAGAGCTCGACGACGTGCTCGGGGGCTCCGAGGTGCTCCCTGTGCTGCTCCCGCTGGTCGAGGAGCTCGCCTCGACGCACACGTTCGCCATGCACTCGAGGCCGGGGTCACAGACCCCGCCGCCCGTGCATGCGCAGTTCAGGCTGCCGATCGGGCAGCCGCCGGTGCTAGAGCTGGTCTCAGTCTCGGCAGAGCTCGTGTCGCTCTCGGTCGTGGTCGCAGGCGGGTCGTGGCAAGCCGCGAGCAAGACAAGCGCCGCGAGGGGGCGCATCCTCAGAGGCCGTGATCGATCTGCACGCATGGCACGCTCGATTATGGCCGAGCGTCAACTCTCAAACAAGCAGCATGAGGACGGTCCCGACTGATCGGCCTGTGGTCCAGGTGACAAACTCGCGGTGAGGATCCGCGAGGACACCTGAACATCGAGGCAGTGCGGGGAGATGTACCTACAGGGGAAACTCTTCGGCGCCGGCGTAGCTGGAGTTCGGTTCGATCGAGCGGACCACCTTGGCGTAGTCGCAGACCGGGTCGGGCTCCACCCAGGACGCGACGTCGCTGAGTAGACCTTCATTCTTGGGCTGATAGACGGCGTCGATCGGGGCGGAGAACCACTGCCCCAGGACGGTGTCCATTTCCGCGACGCTCGCCGCCTGATGGTACTTGGTCCCAGGAAGCATGGGGACCATCATCATGTCGACGGGGAAGGTGCAGCCCGTCACGGTCGGGGTGACGCCCACGATCGCAGAGTTGCGGATCACGAGGTTGGCGTTTCCGCCGCTGCAGTTGAAGGTCGAGCTCGAGGTGGTCTGGCGGTGCTTGACGATGGTCGAGTAGGTGATCGTCGCCTTGGGATCGCCGATGAACTTGAACGCGCCGAAGGCGGCCGCGGCGGTGCCGTTGTCGACGACGAAGCTGTTCTCCATCCACAGCTCGCCCTTGTCGATCAGCAGCCCGCCGACGTTGCTGCGGAACTTGCTGCGGCGAGCGACGGTCTTGCAAGAGGAGGCGCGCACGGCGTTGGCGTTCTTGGAGCCGTTGCCCTGGATGTCCATCTCGTCGAGGTAGATGGTGCCGCTGGTGCACTGCACCTGGGCCAGGCCGCCCGAGGTCTTGATCTGGAGGCGCTGGAGGTAGACGCGGCTGCTGGGGGAGACCGTGATCATCGGCGCGGGGCTCATCGAGCCGTCGAGGATCGGGGTCTGCGTGCCGTGGCGGATGATGGCGAGGACGTAGCCCTGCTCGGTGAGCGAGAGCGGCTCCATGTTGTTGGCGCCGTGGCGGACCCGGACGATCTTCGGCTGGCCGGGGACGAGCGCGTCCTGGGCGTCCGCGAGGGTGCAGAAGGGCTTGGCCTCGGTTCCGTTGCCGCCGACGCAGATCTGGGTGTTGTTCTCGACGAACACCTCGGAGTTGGTCGGGAAGCAGGTCTTCATCTCGACGTCGCAGGCGCCGCTCTCGCAGTCGTCGTGCTCGAAGCAGGGGACGCAGGTGCCGGTGAGGATGTCGCAGCTCGGGGCGTTGGCGGGGCAGGCGGACTTGTCGTCCTTGGTGCACTGGACGCACAGCTTGGTGTCCGCCTCGTCGCACACGGGCTTGTTCGGGTCGGCGTCGGCGCAGGTCTTGTTCGACATCGACAGCTCGGTGCAGTCGCCGCAGGTGCCCACCGCGACGCAGTAGGGCTGGCTGGGGTCAGAGCAGTCGGGGTCGGGGATCGTCTGGTTCGGGTCGCAGAGCGGCTCGACGGTGGTCGAGCCGGTCATGTCGGTCGTCCCGGTGCTCGGGTCGGTGGTGGTCGACCCGCTCGAGGTTTCGGTGACCACCGGGGCGGTCGTCTCCGTGGTCCCCTCGGTGGTGGTCGTGGTGGTGGTCGTCTCGGTGGTCGTCCCCGTCGTCGGCGACGTGGTGGACGTCGCGGTGGTCGACGAGCTCCCCTCGATGGCGAGGCACTGGGGGTCCAGGGACTCCATCATCGCGGTCTCGACGCAGCCGTTGTTCTCCGCGGAGCAGGCGCTGCACACGAATCCCTCGCTGCAGAGGGTCTCTGAGCCGGGGTAGGCGCAGTGCTGCTTGTTGATGATGAGGCACCCGGATGCGAGGCCAAAGGCCGCAGCGGCGAGGAGGGCGGAGCGGGGGGCGACGCGGGTGAACAGTGAGTGCGACATGGACCACCTCAAGGAATAAGCAGAAGGAGCGGCGCGGCCGCTAGAAGCGGCCGGTCCACACGAGCATGGCGCCGCCGCGACCGGCCGCGGGCGCGAGCGTGGTGCGCGGGGCGTGGGCGCGGCGGTTGCCGAGCACCAGGAGCGCGACGCCGGCGATGATCGCGGCGCCGCCGACGCCGAGGGCGACATAGCCGGGGATCTTGGTGCTGCGGAGCTCGTAGCCGATGTTGGGATCGGGCTGGCGATCGGGGCTCAGGGCGAGGCCCACGCCGAGGCCGGCGCCGACGACGCCGACGGCGAGCGCGCCGATCCCCGCCTTGCAGAGCGGGTCCATCGGCGTCGCGCCGACGTCGTTCGAGGACGACGAGCCGCGGCGGCCGCCCTGCTCACGCCTGCGGCGCTCCTCGTCCTCGGCGGCCTTGCGGCGGCGCTCGTCGTCGTCGCGGCGGCGCTGCTCGGCGTCGATCTGGGCGTTGTAGTTGGCGATGTAGGCGTGGAGCTGCGGGAGCAGCGAGCGGGTGTCGTTGCCGACGCGATCGACGAGCTCGTTCTCGGTGCAGTCGACGCACTGACCGCGGAAGCTGCCGCCGGGGATCGGCGCCTTGTCGGCGTGGTTGATGTCGATCGCGTAGCTCCACCCGAGCTGGTCGCCGCCGAGGGCGCTGACCTTGATGATGATCCGCGGCGGCTCGTCGCCCTCGCCCTTGGCGACGTTGATCGCGGTCATCTCGGTCTCGACCTTCGCGGTGAGCCGCTTGCCGAGGACCTCGGCCTCCTCGCCCGCGGTCGTGGTGTCGACGGCGATCACGGCGAGCGGCTCGAGGCGCTTGGGCAGCGGGGACTGCGGGCGTGGGCCCGGCGGCGGTGGCAAGAGGTCACTCTTCACCGCGGTCGGAGCCGCGGCCGGCGCAGCGCGACAGAACCCCGGCGCGGGCGAGAGGACGAGCGAGAGGGCGACCAGGATCGTGGCGTACATGGCTTCGGTCCGCGGTACCGCGGGCGGGGTAAGCTGACACTACCCCCCCCGGCTGACAAGCGACGCGCATATTGTGACCCCGCGGATGCCCGCGCGTCCACCTTGCGGGGGGCGCGGCATCGCGCGGTGATCTGGGCGCGATCACGCGGGCGCTTAGCCGTTGGCGCGCCGCTCGCAGAGCTTGACGATCCTGACCACGTCAGGGTCGGTCTGGCCGCGACCGGCCCGGGCGCACTCCTTCCACTTCTCGAGCTCCTTGTAGGCGAACACCTTGAGCTTGGCGGCCTCGGCCTTGTTCTTCCAGCAGCCCGGCTCGGCGTTGAGGTGGCGCAGCATCTCGGCAGGCTTGCCGGCCGTACGCGCGGCCTTGACCTTGTCCTGGGTCTGCTTGCAAAAGTCGCTGTTCGGGTCGCGGGCGGGCTTGACCTCGACCTTCTTGCCGGGATCGGGCTTCTCTTCCTTGCCCGGCTCGACCGGCTCGCCGGTGTCGGTCTCGCCGACCTTGGGGTCGACCGGCGGTGGGTCGACCTTGATCGGGGGGTCGATCTTCTTCGGCTGGTCCGGCGGCGGGTCGACCTTCTTCGGCTCGACCTGCTTGGTCGGCGGCTCCTCCCCGGAGGTGCGGACCGCGACTCCGCCCTCGTCGCCCTCGCCCGAGGGGGCCTTGGGCCCGAGGCGCAGGGCGGCCCAGAGGAGCAGGCCGGAGGTCACGGCGATGCCAGCGATCGCGGTGAGGCGGCGGCGGGACTCGTTGGCCGCGGTGATCGGCGGGACGGGGTGCGGGAGGGGCACCGCGACGGCCTTGTCAGGCTCGCGGGGGGCCACGGGGGAGGGCCCGGAGAGGGCCCTCGTCGGGGCGGCGACCGGCGCGGTCATCGAGCTCTCGGGCGCGTCGACGACGTCGTGCTCGTCGGAGGGGAGGAGCTTGATGACCTCCTCGAGGCGGTTGAGGAACTCGCGGGCCGACTGCGGCCGCATCGCGGGGTCGATCTCGAGGCAGTCGTCGACGAGCTTGATCAGGGTCCGCGGGAGGTCCGGCCGCTTCTCGCCGAGCGAGGGGGCGCGCTCGGTGGCCTTGCGCGCCATGATCTCGACGAGGTTGTTGGAGACGAAGGGCGGCTCACCGACGAGGCACTCGAAGAGCATCACGCCGAGCGCGTAGATGTCGAAGAGCTCGGTCGCGTCCTTGCCCTTGGCCTGCTCGGGCGCCATGTACTCGGGCGTGCCGAGCGCGTGCCCGGGGATGGTCAGGCGGGCCTCGCCCTCGACGCGCTCGGCGCCCGCCGAGATCCCGAAGTCGAGGACCTTGATCGTCTCACCTTCCCCTTCGGGCAGGGGGACGAACATGACGTTGTCGGGCTTGAGGTCGCGGTGGATGATGCCGACGTCGTGGGCGGCCCGGATCGCGCGCGCGACGTAGCGGATGATCCGGCACGCGCGTCCGGGCGGCAGCGTGCCGAGCTCCTGGATCTCCTCGTAGAGGTTGCGCCCGGTGAGGTACTCCATCACCAGGAAGAGCCGGCCGTCGGGGAGCTGACCGGCGTCGAAGACCTCGATGATGTTGTGGTGTCCGGCCGCGCTGGCGGCCCTGGCCTCGGCCCGGAAGCGCTTTGCGACCAGCTCGCTGCGGCTCCATTGGTGGGTGAGGACCTTGATCGCGACGCGGCGACCGACGGTGGTGTGCTCGCCGAGGTAGACGGTGCCCATGCCGCCGCGGCCGATGCGACTGACGACGCAGTAGCGGTCGGCGATGATCGTGCCGGGCTGGATGAACTCGATGTCGTTGACCGGGTCCTCGTCCGACTTGCCCTTGTCGCGCGGGCGACGGGCGCCCGAGGTCGACGACGCGGCGGCGGCGGCGGCGGCGGGTCGCGGTCGGTCCGGCGGGAGCGGGATGATCTTCTTGCCGTCGCCGCCCTCGTCGAAGTTGTCGAGCGAGAGGTCGAACTCCTCCTCGTCGGCGAGGGTGTCCTTGTTGGCGTCCTCCCGGGCGGGCTGCGAGGCCTGGGTGCCGGCGATCTCGGCGAGGATGAGGTCGCGGTTGTCGGCCTCGCGCTGGGCGGCGTCGCCGAAGAGCATGCCCATGAAGTCGGCCACGGCCTCCTGGCCGGAGAAGCCGGGGTAGCTGCGCTGCAGCCAGCTGCCGAGCGCCTCCATGAACTCGTGCGCCGAGAGGAAGCGGTCCTCGCGGTCGCGCATCAGCGCCTTGATGACGATCGTGTCGAGCTCGCCGTCGACGCGGCTCGAGTAGGTCGAGGGCGGGGGCGCGACGAAGTGCGAGACGTCCTCGGTGTCGACGCCCTCGCCGCCGCGGAGCGGGCGCCCGGTCAAGAGCTCCCAGAGGACCGCGCCGCAGGCGTAGACGTCCGCGCGGCCGTCGAGGACCTCGTGGCGCGCCTGCTCGGGCGACATGTAGCCGACCTTGCCGAAGACCACGCCGGGGATCGTCAGGCTGCCCTTGAGCGTCGACGTGGCGAGGCCGAAGTCCGCCAGCAGGGTGTTGCCGGTCCAGTCGATGAGGATGTTCGAGGGCGAGACGTCGCGGTGGACGAGGCCGAGCCCCGGAAACGTGTGCGCGTAGTGCAAACCGCGGAGGAGCTCGCGGATGATGTGCACCGCGATCGGCACCGGGAAGGCCTTGCCGACGGCCGCGCAGCGGTCCCAGATGTCGGCGAGATCGCGCCCCTCGACGAGGCTCATGACGATAAAGAGCTGACCGTCGAACTCGCCCGCCTCGCGCACCTCGACGATGTTCGGGTGGTGCAAGCGCAGCACCAGCTTCGCCTCGTCGATGAAGCGGGTGCGATAGTCGTGGTCGGGCAGGCCGGCGCGGAGGAGTTTGACCGCGACGAGCCGCGCGGAGGCTCCCTGGCCCAGCGAGGCGAGGTAGACGGTCGCCATACCGCCCTCGCCCAGCGCCGCGAGCAGGGTGACGTTACCCAGCTGGCGGGGGGGATCCAGTCGCTCAATCTCGCCCATGACCATGATGAGTGCCAAACGCTACCACGACTTCCGCAGATCCGAGTATCCTTTGCCGCATCCATGGCAGCCCAAGCCGGCCCGTCCCAGCCCGGGATTCTGTATTACGACCCGAACACGACCACGGCGAGGCTGGCGACCGCGGGTCTGCGCCTGGCCGGGTACCAGGTCTTCAACGCCCATACACAGCTCGAGGCGGTCGAGCTGTGCAAAAAGCACGGTCCGGGCGGGGATCGGTCGATCATGGCCCTGCTGCTGGACGCGGCGACCGACCCGGTGGCCTCCGCGAGCGTGCTCAAGGCGCTGGTCCAGATCCCCGGCGGGGCCCAACTTCCGGGGATCCTGCTGGTGAACCGCAGCAACCCGACGCCGATCCCGGGCGCCGAGGGGCTCCCGGCGCTGCGTCGGCCCTTTAGCACCCCTGCGCTGATCCGGCTGGTCGAAGAGGCGCTCGAGGGCTACGCGCCCGTCAAGTCCGCGCCTGCGGCGGCGATCAGCGTCGATCTGGCCGTGACCCGCCTCAAACAACTGCTCGCGGAGACGTTCCCTGGCCAGGAGTTCAGTGAGTCCGAGGTCGACCAGTTCGCCAAGGCGCTGCGCAGCGACGACGAGCTCGCGCTGCCCGCGGACAAGCCCGCGATCCGTGGTTCGCTCGAGGCCGTGCGGCTCGAGGCCGTGCTCGAGATGCTCGGTCACTCGGGGGTGCGCGGGGTGCTGAAGGTCGAGCAGGGGCAGAAGTGGGGCAAGCTCCACCTCGACGCCGGTCGGATCCGGCTGGCCGAGGTCAAGGGGACCGAGGAGGACCTCAAGCTGGGCCGCTTCGTGGTGGAGGGCGGGTTCATGCGCGATGAGCAGCTCGAGGCCTTCATCGTCGGCAAGGACCCCGAGCAGCGCCCGCTCGGCACCCGACTGGTCGACGGCGGCTTCCTCAGCCCGGCCGATCTGGCGCAGATCCTGGTCGATCAGGCCCGCGCGGTGACCTCGCACCTGCTGGTCTGGCGCGCCGGGACCTTCACGTTCATGCCGACCTCGGAGCTCGACTCGATGGCGGCGGCGGCGGCGGCCCAGGGCCGCGCGGAGCTGACGGTCGCCGACGCGCTCCTCGACGGGCTGCGGCTCCTCGACGAGCAGCAGATGATGGGGCCGCACATCCCCGACGTCGACGACGTGTACCTGCGGATCGACGAGCAAGTCGCCAAGCTGGCCCGCGAGGCGCTGCCGCGCGACGAGCTCGCGGTGCTCGAGCTCGTCAACGGCCGCAACTCGGTCAAGGAGATCGCCCGCAAGACCCGCACCGGGACCTTCGCGGTCGCGCGTGTGCTCTACCGCCACGCGAAGGCCAACCTCGTGCGCAAGCGGGTGATGCCGGTGACGGTGTGAGGCCAGCATGAGCCAGGTCCAACACGTCGTGATCGCGGACCCGGACCCCCGCGAGCGCGCGCGCGTGGCTGAGCTGCTGCGTCAGCCCGTCGAGT
>CAZMML010000056.1:0-10501 GCA_964567335.1 uncultured Nannocystis sp.
GGGCATGTCGAGCGGGACGCTGTCCGCCTGGCGCGAGCGCAGCCAGCCGAGCACGACGACGTACTCGATGCGGACGAAGGCGCCCTCCTCCGCGACCGAGCGGACCTCGACGCGCTCGTCCCACGCCGCCTCGGAGAGCCCGGAGAGCTCGAGCGCGCGGGCCTTCCACGCGGCGTAGCCGTCCTGCGCGACCGCCCCGGTCGCGCAGGCCTGGTCGACGCAGCCGGGGTCTCCGACGATCGGCGAGCCCTCGCAGGCGTCGTAGGAGACCGCGTGGCCGCACTTCGAGCCGGGGTCGCCGCACGCGAGGCCGAGCGCGAGGCCGAGGACCAGAGACGCCGAGGATCGCCGCATGCGTCCAAGCTAACGCGCGGGGGGCGCCGCGACAACGCGGAGGGCAGGAGCAGGGGCTCCGTCCGCGAACGCAGCCGGACCCCGGCGGGGGCGCGCGTCTACCCCTTCCGTTCTGCGGGGGCGCTCGTGCGGGCGACAAAGAGCGTGCCGGCGCCCACTGCCACCGAGCCGGCGATCGTCCACAGGGTCGGGGTCTCATCGAAGAAGAGCGCGCCATAGGCAGCGGCGAAGACGAGCTGGACGTAGCTGACGGCGGTCGCGCGGGCGGCGGGCTCGAGCTGCAGGGCCTCGGTCATCTTGACCTGGCCGACCTGGGTGGCGGCGCCGACGCCGAGGAGGAGCAACCACTCGGTCGGCGTCGGCCACACCCACACGGGGATCACGAGGGGCAAGGTCAGCGGCACGACGAGGAGGGGGAACTGCAGCACCACGACCGCGGGGTGCTCGGTCTCCCGCAGCTTGCGGACCAGGAGGTACGCGGCGGCGCTGGCGCAGGTGGCGACGAGCGCGGCGCTCAGCCCCAAGGGGTTGAGGGGGGCGCTCACCTCGCCGAAGAGGAAGCTGGGGCGGACGAGCAGGACGACGCCGAGCAGGCCGAGGGTGACGCTGGCGAGGTCGTTGCGGCGCAGCGCCTCCCCGAGGGCCAGCGGGGCGGCGAGGGCGACGAGCAGCGGGCTGGTGAGCTGGATGACCGTGGCGTCGGCGAGCGGCAGGGCGGTCAGCGAGTAGAAGAAGCAGTGCATTCCGACGAAGCCGATGAGGCCGCGGGCGATGAGGCGGGCGCGGTCGTTGCCCCACGGCGAGAGCCCGAGGCGGCGCACCGCGTGCCATGAGAGCGCGAGGGTGATCGCGCCGCGGACGAGGGCGATCTCGACGCTGGGGAGGCGCCCGCCGAGAAGCTTCACCAGGGCCGCCATCACGCTGAAGGCGAAGGCGCTGACGAGCATCGCCCGGATCCCGGGGCTCAGCACGACGCCGGGTCCGTCGGTGGGAAGTTGAGGGCGAGGCGCACGGCGGCGCGAGCATGGGACGGCGCCGCCCGCTGGTCAACGTTCGCGGGGCGAGCCTGTCCCTCGAGGCGCCCGCTGCCTGCGCGTGGGGCGTGCTCGCGCCGCCGGGTCGCGCGTCGCTCTGCGCGCGGGGCCGTCCTGGCGCGGTGCGATCTGCGGGGCGCGGGCGGGGTCGATCGCGGAGCTCGCCGCGCCGGAGTTTGCGGGCTCCGGGGCGCCGCGATGGGTCGGTCGCGGCGGTCCCTCGTCGCCCGCGTCTTGGCCCCCTGAGCGCGGCGCCCCGAAGCCCATGACCTCCGGGCGAGGGAACCGGTGAGCGAGGCGTGGCGCCGGTCGTGGGCTCTCTTCGGGGAATGGAGGGAGCGATGAACACCCTCTCGGCTACCCCAGCCGGGCATCCGTGGAGATAGTCCCGGCGCGCGTGGGGGCGGTACAGCTAGGATGGCGTCGCGCGGAGGAAGGCGTCGACCGCGGCGGCGAGGTCGTCCGGATCGCCGAGCACCGCGCGAGGGATCGTCCGGGCGTAGCGCGCGGCGAGCTCGGCGGGGTGCTCTGGGTCCGTGCCGGGCACCACCAGCACGGGCATCGAGAGGGCTGCGAGCTGCTCCAGGCGCTCGAAGGGCTGCGCGCCCTCGGCGAGGAAGCGGGTCGTGGCGGCCACGCTGGCCGGGTCGAAGCGGCGGGCCATCGCGCGGGCGAGCTCGCGGATCGGCGCGGGGAGGGCGGCGTAGAGCGGGTCGAGCGCCTCGATGCCCTCGGCGAGCGCCCGCTCTCCGGCCGCCCGCATGCGCTCCATGGCCAGGCGTTGGGCGTCGCTGAGGCCCTCGGCCCCGCCGGGGAACACGGGCGAGACGAGCACGAGCGCGGTGACCCGATCGGGCGCGCGGAGGGCGAGGCGCAGCGCGACGGCGGAGCCGGCCGAGATCCCGCCGACGACGGCGCGCTCGAGGTGGAGGTGTTGCATGAGCGCGAGCAGGTCGTCGGCGAGGAGGTCCCAGGTGAGGGGGCCGGCGTGGTGAGAGCGGCCCGCGCCGCGCAGATCGGGCGCGATCAGGCGGTGCGAGGTCGCGAGTGCGCCGAGCCGGATCGTGCTGGCCTGGTGGTCGGCGAGACCGCCGTGCAGGAAGATGAAGGGGCGGCCTTCGCCGAGTTCGACGGCGAAGAGCTGGGCGCCGGCGCTCGGGTAGTGAAACTGGCGGGGATCGTGAGAGATGGTCAAGGGCGTCTCCTCGGCAGGGGTGGTCGCGACGAGCCGGCGCCGCGCGTCCGCGCGACGACCGAGCCGGGCGTCATGCGGCGAGGGCGAGGGACGGGGCGACGTCCGGAGCGGCGCTGCCGAGCGCCGCTCCGGGGCTTTGGCACGAAAAAAAGCCGGCCCCCTCAGGGACCGGCACCTGACAAGCATCGCCGACAGGGACCCCCGCGTCAAGGGCCCGATGAGCGCCCCTGCGACGCCCTGCCGAGCACGTGAAACCGGGGAGCTCGCCCTCTGCCGGGTCTCGTCGGGGAGGTTCTCGGGGCCCCGTGCGGCTCGGCGAGGGAGCGCGACGAGGCGGCGTCAGAGGGCGGGGAAGATGCCGACCAGGAACACGCCGAGGAGGAGGAAGCCGAAGAGGGCCCAGGTGAGGCCGCCGACGATCGTGCCGCGGAGCCGGACGCCGAGCCCGAAGGCGATCACGGGGACCCAGAGGTAGCTCATGGCGACGAGGTCGGACTCGGAGAACGAGTCGAAGAGGACGCCGTAGAAGGCCAGCGCGGCGACGGTCCCGCCGTAGAGCGGGACCTGGTGGACCAGCGCCGGGAGGGTGCGCGCCTGCCTCGCCGGTGCGACCGGGGTGGCGGGCGCGAGCGCGACGCCGTCGAGGAGCCGCAGGGCGTCCTCGGCGCTGGCGACGCGCGCGCCGACGGCCGGCTCGAGCATGCGGGCGAGGGCCTCGGCGAGGCGGGGGGGCAGGCCCGGCGCGGCCTTGTCGACGAGGACCTTGCTGGTCGCGGGGTCGAGCGGCAGGTCCTCGGGCTGGCGGTGGGTGAGCGCGACGACCATGGTCATCGCCAGGGCGTAGAGGTCCGACGCGGGGCGGGCCTTGCCGAGGAGCTGCTCGATCGGGAAGTAGCCGAAGGTGCCGACGCTGGTCGAGCCGAGCTCGGACTCGCGGCGCTGCCGGTCCTGGGAGGCGCCGAAGTCGACCAGCACGGGCGCGCCCGCGGGGGTGATGAGGATGTTGGCGGGCTTGATGTCGCGGTGGATCACCGGCGGGTGGAGCCGGTGCAGGTAGCCCAGCACGCCGAGCAGCGCCCGCAGCAGCGCCTCGGCGGCGTCCGCGGTCATGCGCTGGCCGGCGTCGATCCGCGCCTGTAGGGTGTCGCCCTCGATGAAGTCCTGGACCAGCACCAGCGCGGCGCCGGCGGCGCTGGGGAGCTGGGTCAGGTCGTCGGGCGCGAAGGGTCGTCCGTCCGCGAGGGCGAAGAAGTCGTGGCAGCGCGGGACGCCCGGGTGCGCGAGCGAGGCGAGCACGCGCGCCTCGCGGGCGAAGAGCTCCATCGCCTTCCAGTCGCCCATGCGGGCGAGCTGGAGCTGCTTGAGGACGACCCGCCGCCCGGCCTCGTCGCGGGCGAGGAAGGCGACGCCGAAGCCGCCCTCGCCGAGCTCGCGCTCGACGACGTAGGCGCCGCGGAGGCCGACGATCCGCTGCGAGGGGGAGAGCTCGCCCACCGCGGCGAGCTTAGCCCGAGCCCTGGGGCGCGTGAAGTCCGTGCGGCTCGCTCGAGAAGAGGAACGAGAGCGCCCCAGGGGCGCGGCGGGCCCAGTCGCGCTCGTGGTGGCGGCCGTGCGGGTCGGGGTGGAAGTGGAGGTCGCGCGGGGAGTAGCCGCGGCGGCGCAGGGCGTCGGCCATCCGCTGCGCCGTGGGGAGCATGTGGCCCTCGCGCGCGCCGGCGTCGAGGTAGATCCGGGAGGTCCAGGGGCGCGGCTGCCCGGCCACGTAGTCGAAGATCTTGCCGCGCGCGAACCACAGCGAGGGCGACATGCAGAGCGCCGCGCCGAAGATGTCGGGGCGGTGGAAGTGGGCGTAGAGCGCGGCGAGGCCGCCCATCGAGGAGCCGCCGATCGCGGTGCCGCCGGGGTCGCTGCGGACCCCGAACTCGCGGCGGATCCGCGGCGCGAGGTCGCGGGCGATCCAGCGGATCAGGTGGCCCGCCTGGCCGCGGGCGCGCGAGCGGAAGGGCGCGAGCTCGCGGACGCGGCTGGGGCCGCCGTGGTCGATGCCGACGAGCACCGGCGCCGGGCTCCCGCGGGCGGCGAGGTCGCGCGCGGTGTGGTGCAGGAACCACCCGCCGCAGAAGGATGGGGCGTCGTCGAAGATGTTCTGGCCGTCGAACATGTAGAGCACCGGCGGCGCGACGCCGGCGGGGTTGTTCGGGGGCAGGTAGACGCGGACGTGCCGCGGCCCGCGCAGCCAGGGGATCTTGAAGGGGCCGAGGAGGTGGACCTTGTCGTGCACGACGCGAGGAGCGTAGCACGCGGGGGCGCAGGCGCACGCGCAGGCGTTGCCGGCCCGCGACGCGCGCGTCAGGCGAGGCGACCGACGTGGCGGAGCAGCGCCGCGTGGACGGGCGTCGGGACGCCGAGGTCGGCGGCGGCGCGGACGAACCATCCGTTGCGCCACTCCCAGTCCTTGACGGCGCCGCGGTACGCGGGGATCGAGCGCGAGTAGCTGCGCAGGCGCCCGGCGAGCGGGGCCGGGTCGAGGGCGACGCCGGCGGCGCGGGCGACCGCGACGAGCTCCTCGACGAGGGCGGTGAGTTCGGCGTCGTGCGCGGCGAGCACCTGTCCGACGGGGCACTCGAAGCGCTCGCAGAGGAGCCCGAAGGCGGCGTTCCAGATCAGCTTCTCGAACATCGCGGCCTCGAAGTCGCCGCGCGCGAGGGCGGCGGCCGGGAGCGCCATCTCGGTGAACCAGGCGACGAGCGCGGCGGCGTGCGGGCCGGCGAAGAGGCTGACGCCGCCGGGCTCGATCGGCGCGCCCCGCCGCGGGACGGCGAAGTAGAGGAGACCGCGGGTGCTCTCGCCGAGGCCGCGGGCCGCGAGCCAGGGGCTGATCATGCCGTTCTGGACGAACGCGAGGTCGGGCCAGCGCGCCGCGGGCACCCGGTCGACGACCTCGCCGAGGGCGTCGCAGCCGACCGCGACGACGATCGGCCCCTCGCTCTCGGCCAGCGCGGACCAGCCCTGGTCGCGGGTGATGAGGCGGCAGGGCCGCGGGCTGCGGCTGGCGAGCGCGGAGCCGACGCGCCCGGCGCCGAGGATCGTCAGCGTGCCGCTCAAGCGCCGGTCCCGGGCGTGGCGGTGCGCCGGGCCCGGGCCGCCACGCGCCAGCCGACCAGCGCGATCACGGCGACGATGATGATCTTCACCGCGATCCAGATCCCGGCGATGTAGGGGCCCGGCGGGATCCCGAAGAAGGCGAGGATCCCGGTGATGATCGCGGTGATGGCGCTGGTGAGCATGAGACCCGCGGAGAATAGCACGCCGCGGCGCAAGTGCAGCCCGGGGACCTCGACCGTCCTGGGCGCAGCGATCGTCCGCGGTGTCCCGGCGCGAGGGTGAAGGGCGAGGGGGCGGGGAGCGATCGAGCCTTTGTGCTCACACGGCGGCGCTCGGGCAGCGCGAGGGGACCTCACGCCGCGCAGGGAGGAGCGCTAGGATGGCGCTCGTGGGCGACGACGGCGCGCGCGAGCGAGAGATCCTGCGGCTCGCCGCGGCAGGACCGGTGACGGTCGCCTCGGTCGCGCTGAGGCTCGAGGTCTCGGTCACCGCGGCGCGCAAGCTGCTCGACGGGCTCGTCGACGCCGGGGTGATGGAGCTCGACTCGTTCGACGACGGCAGCGAGTGCTATCGGGCCCCCGGCCTCGACCGCGTCGCGGCCCTGGCGCCCGTGGACACGAAGGACCGCCCGCTGGCCCGGCGCGAGCGCAGCGGCGGACCCGCGCTGGCCGTGTTCGTCGGCTTCTCCGTGCTCGACCTGGTCGGCGTCGGCGTCGCCGCGCTGATCGTGATGCCGAAGTGGGAGGCCGAGGTCCTGATGTGGATCGCGTTGGCCGGCGTCCCCGGCGTCCTCATCGGGATCGGTCGCCTGCTGGCGAGGTTCGGGCGCCCGTCGCCGTGAGCTGAGCCCGCCGGGCGCGACACGCGTCGGACAGGCGGCGCCCGATCGGCACGCACCCAAGACTGCCGCTCGCGCACGGCGCGGGGCTCAGTTGGCGACGGCGCCGCCGAGCATCTCGTGCACGATCGCGTCGGCGGCGCTGGCCGGGTCGTCGGCGCCGAGGATCGGTCGGCCGACGACGAGGAACTCGGCGCCGTCCGCGATCGCCTGGCCGGGGGTCATGACCCGGCGCTGGTCGCCGCGCTCGGCCCCCGCGGGCCGGATCCCCGGCACGACGCAGGCGAGCCCCGGCGCCGCGGCGCGTACGCCCGCGAGCTCGTGCCCGCTGCACACCACGCCGGCGCAGCCGGCCTCGCGCGCGAGGGCGGCGCGCAGGGCCACGAGCTCCGCGGGGCCGCGGGTGTGTCCGGCCTCGGCGCAGGCGGCGGCGTCCTGGCTGGTCAACACGGTCACCGCGAGCACGCCGAGCTCGGGGCCGGCGGCCTCGACGCAGGCGCGCAGGTGGGCGGCGCCGGCGCCCGTGTGGACCGTGATGAAGCGGCAGCCGAGCCCGCGCGCGGAGCGGATCGCCCCCTGCATGGTGTTGGGGATGTCGTGCAGCTTGAGGTCGAGGAAGACCTCGAGCTCGGGCGCCTCGCGTCGCAGGGCGCGCACGACCTCGGGGCCCTCGGCGACGAAGAGCTCGAGGCCCACCTTGAGCATGCCGACCCGCCTCGCGAGCAGCTTGGCCGCGCGGAGCGCCGCCGCGGCGTCGGGGACGTCGAGGGCGACGATCAGGCGGCGGCGGATCTCCTCGAGCGTGGGCGCGGCGGGCATCGCCGGGCGATCTACCAAGCCGGGGCGGGCCGCCGCAAGGCCGGGGGGTTCCGGCCTCGCGTGCGCTGCGCCGCGGGGTTAGCCTCGGGCGCGTGCCGGACCCTCATCGTGAACTCTTCGAGCTGCTCGAGCGCGCCGCGGCGGAGCAGGTGTTCCCCGGGTGCGTCGCGCTGGTGTGGCGCGACGGCGCCGAGCTCTACCACGAGGCGCACGGGGTGCTCGCGACCCACCGCGACCACCCGGAGCGCGACCGGGGCGTCCAGCGCGGGACGATCTACGACCTCGCGTCGCTGACGAAGGTCCTCGCCACCACCAGCCTGGTCGCGCTCGCGGTCGAGGCCGGCGAGCTCGACCTGGACGAGCCGGTGCCGGAGCCGTGGGGGCGCGCCTGCCCCGGCGCGCGCCTGCACCACCTGCTCGCGCACAGCGCGGGGGTCCCGGCGCACGTCCACTTCTACGCCGAGCCCGGCGTGCGGGGCGCGGAGGACGTGCTCGCCCGCGTGGCGAAGACGCCGCCGGCGTACGCGCCGGGCGAGCGGGCGGTGTACTCGGACCTCGGGTTTATGATCCTCGGCGCGTGGCTGGAGCGGCGCGGCGGCGCGGCGCTGGAGCGGCTCTTCGAGGATCGCGTCGCGTGGCCGCTGGGGCTCCACGCCGGGGCGCCGCCGCGGCTGGCGTTTCGGCGCCGCGGGCCCGGCCGCGGGGTGAGCGCGGCGGAGGCGCGGGCGATCGCGCCGACGGAGGTGTACGACCCTGGCCTGCACGCCGAGGTCCCGGACTACTTCGCCTGCCGGCGCACGAGCTGCGCGCACGGGGAGGTCCACGACGATAACGCGTGGGTGATGGGCGGGGTCGCGGGGCACGCCGGGCTCTTCGGCGACGCGGCCGCGGTCCTCGAGGTCGCGCTCGCGTGGCTCGGCCCCGGCCTGCCGGGGCTGGGGGCGCGGGTGCGCGACCGCTTTTGGAGCATGTCGGAAGTACCAGGTTCGACCCGGCGCCTCGGGTGGGACAGCCCGAGCCCGGACGGGAGCGGGAGCGCGGCCGACGTGCTCTCGGCGCGCGCGGTCGGGCACACCGGCTTTGCCGGGACGAGCCTGTGGATCGACCCCGCGCCGCCGGACAGGCGCGGCCCGCTGATCGCGGTGCTGCTCTCGAACCGGGTCCACCCGACCCGCGAGAGCCCGCGGATCGCGGGGCTGCGCCAGGCCTTTCACCGCGCCGCGGTCCGCCTCTGAGCGTGGTTGCCTCGCGCGCCAGGGCTGTGCCATCCTCCGCGGCGATGAAGCGCCCCGCCCTCGCCCTCGCCCTCCTCGCCCTGCCGCTCGCGTGCGGCGGGGAGACCAAGACCGAAGAGCCCAAGAAGACCGACGCCGCCGCCCCCAAGGGGGAGCCCGCGAAGGCGCCCGAGGACGACGCGATCGCCAAGCGTCGGGCCAAGCGCGAGGCCGACGAGAAGGCGGCCAAGGAGGCCGAGGCGGCCCGCCTCGTCGCGGTCGAGGCGCTCGCGGTGCTGCCGGAGAAGCTGCCCAAGGACATCAAGAAGGCCTGCGACGCGGTCGCCGACGCCCAGCTCAAGTTCTTCGAGAAGATGTTCGAGGGCGCCGAGCTCGAGAAGCTCAAGGCGGCCCAGGGCACGCAGCGGCCGATGGCGATCGCCAGCTGCACGGGGTCCGGGAGCATCCAGGCCGCGGCCTGTCAGGCCAACGCCCTGAACACGGCGACCGACAAGTCGCTGGGCAAGTCGATCTCCGACATCATGCGCGTGTGCCTGGAGAAGTTCCCGCCGAAGTGAGGCTCAGCGCAGGCGCAGCTCGAGCGGGTACGTGATCGTCGGCGGCCCGCAGATCGCCTCGCTGTAGCCGGCGAAGCGGAGGGTCGTGAAGGCCTGCAGCACGCAGTCGACCGTCTCCGCGTCGGCGAGGCCCGCCGCGGGCGCGCACGCCTGCACGACCTCGCCCTTCGGCTCGATCGCGAAGCGGACCCGCAGGCGCCCCGTCAGCGCGGGGTCGCGGCGCAGGCCCTTCTCGAGGCAGGCCTGGTAGCGCGAGCGACGCGCCTCGATCGTCCGCTGGATCAGCGCGCGGTCGGGGAGACAGCAGCTCGTCGGCGGGTTCTTCGCCGCGCGCGCGAGGGCGGGCGAGGGGACGCCGACGCAGCGCTCGGGCTCTGCTGCGGGCGGGGGCTCGGGCTCCGCGGCGGACGGCGCCGGGTCGGGTGCGGGCGGCGCGACGGGTGTGGCGACGGGGTGGGGGGCCAGCTCCGGGGCCGGGCAGTCGACCTCCGGCAGACCCGGCGCGTCGGCCCCCTGTTCACGGGGGGAGCAGGCGGCCGCGAGCGCGAGCAGGGTCGTCCAGCGGAGCATCACGGCTTCGACAGGGGGGCGCGACCGAGGTTCCCACACGGGCGGCGTGCGCGAGCTCCGGTTGAGCTCGCGGCGCGGCTGCAGTAAAGCCGCGCCGTGATCGACGAGATCGAGCTGCGCCGCCCCGACGACTGGCACCTGCACCTGCGCGACGGCGACGCGCTGGTCGACCTGGTCGGCCACAGCGCGCGGCGCTTCGGGCGGGCGATCGTGATGCCGAACCTCAGGCCGCCGGTGACCACGGTCGCGCAGGCGCTCGCGTACCGGGAGCGGATCTTGCGGGCCGTGCCGACCGGGCTGGACTTCGAGCCGCTGATGACGCTCTACCTGACGGCGGCGACCACGACGGCCGAGGTGGAGGCGGCGGCCCGCTCGCCGCACGTGCACGCGATCAAGTTCTACCCCGCGGGCGCGACCACCCACGCGGAGGCGGGGGTGCGCGACCTGCTGGCGATGGGCGAGGTGCTGCGGGCGATGGAGGACGCGGGGCTGCCGCTGCTCGTACACGGGGAGAGCATCGACCCGAGCGTCGACGTGTTCGACCGGGAGCGGGTCTTCCTCGAGCAGACGGCCCTCGCGTTGCCCTCGTGCCACCCGCGGCTCCGCGTGGTGCTCGAGCACGTGACGACGGCCGAGGCGGTGGCCTTCGTCGAGGCGGCGCCGCCGCACATAGGCGCGACGATCACGGCGCACCACCTCCTCTACGACCGCAACGCGATGTTCGTCGGCGGGATCCGGCCGCACATGGACTGCCTGCCGGTGCGCAAGCGGGCCCGCCACCGCGAGGCGCTGCT
>CAZMML010000057.1:0-10480 GCA_964567335.1 uncultured Nannocystis sp.
CCCGCTCGGAGTGGCCGCCGGTGTAGAAGTCCTTGGCGTCGATCGCCGCGACCAGCGTCCTCACCGTGTCGACGAAGAAGCTGTGCACGCGGCCCTCGAGCGAGGAGCTCTTCACCTCGAGCTCCTCGTTGAGCCGCGTCAGGTACGACTCGTAGTGCTGCGCGCGCAGCAGGTTGGTCACCCGCGCCTTGAGCTCGTCGGGCAGGAATGGCTTGACCAGGTAGTCGCTCGCGCCGCGCCGGAGCCCGCGCACGCGGTCGCGCCCGTCCGCGCGCGCGGTGAGGAGGAGCACCGGGAGCCGCTCGGTCGCGGGGTCCTTGCGCAGGATGTCGACGAGCTGGAAGCCCGAGAGCTTGGGCATCATCACGTCGGAGATCACGAGCTCGGGCCGGACCTCGCGGACCCTGGCGAGCCCCTCCTCGCCGTTGCTCGCGGTGTAGATGTCGTGCTGCGGCGCGAGCAGCCGCTCGATCACCCGCACGATCTCGGGGTGGTCGTCGATCACGAGGATCCGGCTGCGCCGATCCGCCTGGCCCCGCAGGTGCTCGGCGATCAGCGGGAGGCCCTGCGGCAGCGGGACCTCCGCCGCCGGGGCCGCCGGCTCCGGGCCCGAGTCCCCGACCTCGACCCGCGACATCCGCGTCGAGGTCGCGCCGAGCACGTCCTCCCCGACGTGGATCGCCACCGTCGACTCGCCCGGGCTCGCCGGGGTCATCCCGACCAGCTCGGTCGGGTCCAGCGGCTGGCTCGGCAGCTCGACCGTCATCGTCGTGCCGCGCCCCGGCGCGCTCTCGACCGAGATCGTGCCCTCGTGGCGGGTCACGATCGTCTTCACCAGCGCGAGCCCGATCCCCGTCCCCTCGAAGGCCCGCGTGGAGGTCGCGTCGCCCTGGAAGAAGGGCGTGAAGAGCTTGGCCTGGATCGCCTCGCTCATCCCGATCCCGGTGTCCGTGACGACGATCCGGACCCGGTCGGCCGCGGGGATCAGCGCGATCGTCACCGCGCCGCCCGCCGGGGTGAACTTGACCGCGTTGGAGATCAGGTTGCGGACGACCTTGCCGAGCTCTCGCGCGCTCCCGCGGACGACCGCGGGGTCCGAGGGAGGGTCGTAACGGAGCGAGATCTTGCGCTGGCGAGCGGTCGTGCCGAAGGCCTTGGCGTGCTCGTCGACGACGGTGCGGAGGTCGACTGGGTCGTGGGTGATCGGCTGCTCGCGGGCCCCGTACTTCGAGTAGTCGAGGAGGTCGTTGATCAGGTCGTAGAGCTGCCGGGTCGCGTTGTGCATGTCCTCGAAGACCTGCCGCGCCTCGCCGCGCGCGTTGCCGGCGAGCAGCCCCTCGAGCGGGGTGAGGATGCAGGTCAGCGGCGTGCGCAGCTCGTGGGACATGTTGTCGAGGAACTGGCTCTTGGCCCGGTAGGCCTCCTCGATCTCGCGGTTCTTCTCGGAGACCTCCTGGTAGCTCTGCTTGACCCGCTCGTGCACCAGACGCAGCTCCTCGGTCGTGCGCGCCTGCTCGAAGGAGGCGTCGTAGACCTGGCGCCGCAGCCGTCGGTTGAAGTACGCGCCGACGGTCACGGTGGTCGCGGTCGAGAGCAGGAAGATGCTGTTGGCGGCGAAGACGGTCCAGTTCCACTCCGCCAGCGGGGTTGGGTCCATGGCGAAGAGCAGCGTGCAGAAGGCGACGTAGATCGCCAGCGAGGTGACGCCGATCGAGAAGGGGCGGACGGGCACGAGCACGCCGACGGCGACGACGGTCAGGCTGATCCCCGCGTAGTAGGGGCTCTGGTGCCCGAGGTTCAGCGCGCTCATCAGCCCCATGAAGAGCGAGACCATGAACATCGAGACCATGCACATCGCCTCGACGTAGGGCCGCACCTTCGGCCGCTCGCTGATCTGCACCAGCGCGAACATCGCCGTGGAGAGCGCGAGGCGCAGGCCGAAGAAGGTCCGCAGGAGCTCGGGCTCTTCGACGCTGATGACGTCGAGGATCCCGAAGCCGAGGACCAGGCAGATCCCGAGGTACATGACGCGCCGGTAGCCGGCCGCGACCTCCTCCCGCTGCTTCAGGGCGAAGCCTTCGTCGCGGCTCGCGCCGTCGGGCGTCGGTGGGAGCTCCAGCGCGGTCATGTGTGTCCGATGGTGATGAAGGCCTGCGGCGGATCGCCGAAGGAGGAGACGGTCTCGACGCGGCGGAAGCCGGCGCGCTCGACCATGCTGGTGATCTCCTCGCGCGAGAAGAAGGCGAACTGGCCCTCTTCGGCGAGGATCGAGAGGAAGGCGGCGCTGCTCAGGAAGGACCGGACGTCGCGCAGGAAGGTCCCGCGATCGACCCCGGGCGGCAGCGGCATCGACGGGTCGCTCTGCAGGCGTCGCAGCAGGTTCTGGTAGATCCGGCTCATGTCGAAGTCGGGCTGCATGGTGGAGACGACGATCCGGCCGCCCGGCCGGAGCACGCGGTGGAACTCGCGCAGCGTCTCTACCGGGTTATTGAGGTAGCTCAGGACGAGGCTGCAGGCGATCCGATCCAGGCAGGCATCCGCGAAGGGGAGCCGCTCGACCTGATCGCTCGGCTTCACGGCGAGGCGCGCGAGCTGGAGCTCGTGCGCGGTCGGCATGACACCGCGCTCGAGGCGCGGCCTCGCCTCGCGGACGAGGTCCTCGGGGCCGAGGCGCCCGCGGAGCCAGCGGGTCAGCCGGTTGAAGTCGAGCACGACCTCCTGCTCGTCGGCCGGGAACGCGGCGCGGACGTAGGAGAGGTCCTGCTTGTCCAGCTCTCGCCCGCGCAGGATGTCGTGGAGGCGCCAGTCCTCGACGCCCTTCCACATGTCGATCGAGTAGTCCGCGAGGCCGCGGAGGATCCCGCGGAGCGCGTCGTAGCCGTGGAACTCGCCGGCGAGGAAGCGACGCAGCGTCCGCACGGGGCTGACGTCGAGGTTGACCGCGCTGCGGGCGAGCTCGGGCAGCGCGAGCCCGCGGCTCTGCGCGGTCGCGTGCAGCTTCCGCTCCGCCTCGTCGAGCGCCGCCGGCACGAAGTCGACCAGGTGCAGGCGGCTGCAGGGCGCGCGGCTGCGGCCGCCCCGCCGCCCGAGGAGCCGCGCCGAGAGGTTCCCGGTGCCGCAGCCCATGTCGGCGACGGCGTGGCCCGGCTCGATCTCGAGGAGGTCGATCTGGCGGTCGAGGAACTCGCTGTACTCGTCGCAGGCGTTGAGGACGTCGTAGGCGAGCTTGGTGCCGGCGTCCCCGAGGAGGTACTCCTGCCAGTAGCGCTTCCGATCGGGCAGCGGGCTCTTGGGCACGCGGCGCCACTCGGCGTTGCGCACGCGCACCAGCTCGCGCACGTCGGGCGTCGCCGGCTCGATCTCCTCGCGGAAGAGGAAGCGCCAGATCAGCCGCGTCGCGGTGTGGAAGAGCGTCAGCGCCTCGTGGCTCGAGAGCGGCATGTGCCCGCAGTCGAGCTCGACCAGCTCGCGCGGCCCGGGCGCGGAGACGGCCATGAACTCCCGGATCGTCGCCGGGTCGATCCAGGCGTCGTAGCGCCCGAGGATCCAGGTCACCGGGATCGGGATCGCGGCGATCTCGCGCTTCGCGTCGGCCATGAAGGCGAGGCCCTCGCGCAGCAGGTCGGCCGCGAAGTGGTCCGTGTCGGTGGTCACGCCGAGGATGCTGGCGGCGCCGCTGCGCTGGCCGCTGGCGAACTGCGAGACGTAGTCGATCCCGCCGGCGGCGTTTCGGATCACCTCCTGCGCGGCCGGGGCCCCGTTGATCCCGAGCCAGTAGTGGATCCTCCGGCCCTGGTCGCCGAAGACCGAGCGCCGACCGACGACCCCCTGGAGGCTGAACGAGACCATCACGACCTGCGTCGGGGTGAAGATCGGGTTGTCGTAGACGAAGTCCAGCGTCGCCTGCACGTCGTCGATCGCCTGCGAGAGCGACATCCGCATCGCCTCGCGCCCGTGCTCGCGGCAGTCGGGGTCCTTGTAGCTCTCGCCGAGGTTGCGCACCCCGTCGTAGCGGATCACGACCACGTCCTGGCGCTTGCGCGCGAAGTTCTCGACCAGCGTCAGCGCCAGCCCAGAGGTCGACTCCTTGCGCTTCCCGTGGGCCGGCGGGATGATCACGACCGGCGCGAGGAGCTTGCGCTCCGGGCTCCGCGGCGTCGTGTTGAGGATCGCCACGATGTCCTCCCGGCGGCGGTTCGGGTAGCGCACGACCTCCACGCCGCCCGGCCCGCCGCCGACCGCCTGCGGGGTGCGCCGCGGGATCAGGCGCCCGATGAGCATGCCCATCTTCTCGACGAAGCCGAGCGACTTCTTCTCCGCCGCGCCGCGCGGGCGGACCCCCTTCGTGAAGGCCTCGTCGGTGATCCCGAAGTCGAGGCCGACCCGGAGGTAGTCGAGCTGGCCGACCTCGTCCGTCACCGGCGTGACGTGCATGACCTGGCCCGCCTTCCGCGTCTCGCCGCCGCCGCTCGCCCCCGACACCACGACCTCGCGCAGCGGCGTCCCCGGCAGCAGGATCGCCTCGTCGGGGCGCATCTTGAACGCCAGGCCGGTCGCCGAGATGTCGAGGACCTCGCGGCGGAGCTTGCGACCCGGCGGGTAGGGCAGCGGGATCGTCACGAACATCTCCTCCGGGCCCGGCGAGCGGCGCTGGGCCCGTCGGAGCTCGAAGCGGGTCAGGTTCGCCGGGACCTCCAGCGTCACGCGCGAGCCGCTCCGCTCGAGCACCTGCGAGTGCGCGTGCGCGTTGAAGGTGCCGCGCGCGAGCGAGATGTGGACGTGGTCGCCGACCAGGGGGCGCCGCGCCCCGCTGTCGCGGAGCTGCGCGAGGACCGAGGTGCCGCCGACGTGGACGAGCTGGACGTCGACCAGGTCGCCGACGTCGCGCTGGAACAGGACCCCCGGGACAGGGCCCTCGAGGAGCATCTCTCGCAGCGCGGCGCTGACTGGTTGGGCCCCCGTGATCACCTGAACGTTGCGCGGATCGACCGGCCGCGGGTTCCCCTCCATGACCTCGGCGATCTCCGCGAGGAGCCGCCCGAGCACGTAGCGGTGGACCTGCTCCGTCGCGCCCTCGCCGAGCTCGTGGAACTGGACGCCGACCCCCAGGCCGTGCGGTGACAGGGCGGCGACCCGCACGACCCGCGCGCTGGCCTCGAGCGGACGTTCTTGCAGCGAGAGCGCGACCTTGAGGCGGAGCTCCCCGGGGAGATGCGTGTGGACCTCCGGCAACGCGATGAAGGCCCCGCCGTCCGACACATTGAGGATCCGTCCTTCGCCGATCCCCGTCACCGTGCAGGTGAGGCTGCACGAGACGCGAGGGAAGGCCCGGCGGTCGCCCGGACGCCCGTAGGGTTGCACGTTCACCCGACCATCCTACCCAAGCCCTCCGCGCGGGCTCACATCAGCAAGGAGATCGTGATCTTACACGGGGGCGCGCGTGTCATCAGGCGCGCGCGCGCGCCGCATCGATCACGGGCTGGCTGCTAGCGGTGCATGAGTCGGAGCCAGTCCTCGAGCGAGCGGATCCGCAAGTACTGGTTGGTCCGCCGCTGCTCGCCGAGGAAGCACTGCGTGTTCTTGCCGTAGTGGTGCCCGGGATAGAGGATCACGTCGTCCGGCAGCGCCGCCAGCGGTCCGGTGAGGCTCTCAAACATCTTTTCGGCGTCGCCGCCCGGTAGATCGACCCGGCCGCACCCGTCGACGAAGAGCGTGTCCCCCGCGACCAGCCGGTCGCGGACCAGAAAGCACTGACTCCCCGGGGTATGGCCAGGTGTGTGGATGAAGGAGATCTCGACATCTCCCAGGCTCAGCCGATCTCCATGCTCACGACGCACGAGGTCGCTCTCGCTGATCCCGGTTACCTGGCGCAGCCCGTGCGCTTCGAGCTTGTGCACGTGGATCTTCGCGGGCGCGCGGGCGACCACCTCGGCGACGCCGCCGGGCACGTGAAAACCCATCATGCCCCCCCCGACGTGATCGGGGTGAGCGTGGGTGACGAGGGCGCCCGTGATCGTCATTCCGTCGGACTCGGCGACGCGGAAGATCTGGTCCGTATCCCACGCTGGATCGACGACGACACAATTTCGCGTCCTGTGGCTCCCGATGAGGTAGACGAAGTTGGCCATCGGCCCGATGGGCACTTGACGGAAGTACAGGTCAGCGCTCGGGTCCATCCGCGCCAGGGTAGTCCAGATCCGCCGCAGGGAGGGTTCTCCAGGCACAATATTTTCGTGCGGCCCGAGGGCCGCCTGGCTTATAGTCGGGCGGTCATCAAGAGGACCCCATGCTTCGTACCCTCGCTGTCACCGCCCTGATGTCCGCCGCCCTGGTCGCCTGCAAGGGCCAGGACTCCAAGGCCCCCAGCACCTGCGACTCCGGCTACGTGCTGACGCAGGGCAACATCTGCGTGCTTCAGAACATCGTCGACTACAACCAGTGCGTCGAGAACGCGGCCGCGCGCGAGAGCATCGACGTCCCGCTCACGCAGAGCATCCTCGGTCGCCTCCAACTCCAGTGGGTTGGCCCGAACGTCGGCCCCAACCCTCAGGCCCGCGCGCGCGCGTCGAAGTTCATCGAACTCCACCCCGGCTCCTGTCGCGAGCTCGAGGTCGTGTGGGGCTGCTACCAGGTCGCCAACAAGGTCCAGGAGGCCACGACCGAGCCCCCGATCTGCACCGCCCCGCCGCCGGCCGCGAACCAGGGCCGGACACCGGCGCCCGCTCCGGCGTCCTCGGCCCCGGCCGAGGCGAGCGCTGCCCCGGCGCCCTCGGGTGACGCGCCCAACTAGTCTCAACTGAGCAGCAGGCTCAGCCCCAGACCGGCCAGGAAGAGCAGGCCGAAGCGCCGGTTGTACCGGAACGCGTAGGCGACCAGGTAGGTCGGCCAGATCCCGCTCGGGAAGCCGGGCGGGCAGGACGTGGGTCGGGGCTGCGCGAACACGCGCCCCGTCTCGCGGAGCGCCGGGAGCGCGAACAGAACCAGCAGGAGCGGCCACCCGAGGCGTCCGCTCGTGACGAGCGCGACCACCAGCGCGAGCTGTGTGCAGAGCATGGCCATCACGGAGCGTCGCGCGAGCGCCTCGCCCAGGATCACCGGCAGGGTGTGGATCCCCTTGGCTCGGTCAGCGTCGAGCTTGTCGGTGTGCTTGCCGAAGAGCACCGCCGTCGGCCCGAGCGCGTACGTGGTGCCGATGAGGGTGGCGTCCCAACTCCACTGGCCGGTTGTGACGAGGTAGGTGCCGCCGACCATCAGCGGACCCCACACCAGCAGGACGGTCGGCTCGCCGAGCCCGATGTGCTTCAAAGGCCAGGTGTAGAAGAGCACGAAGAACACGCCGGCGAGCAGGAGCCCCAGCGCGACGGGACCCGTCGCCGCGACCAGGTAGATGCCGGCCGCGAGCGCGATCCCGCCGCTGATCGCGGCGTAGCGGAGCACGTCGCGGACGCTCATCAGCCCGTGCTCGAGCGGCTGCGGCCCGTACTGGGCGCGGAAGTAGTTGCCGCGGTCGACCCCCTGGACGTGGTCCGTCAGGTCGTTGACCAGGTTGTTGGTCGCGTGGGCGAAGATCAGCCCGATCAGGCAGGCGGCAAAGCGCGCCGCGTGGAACTCACCGTCGCGGGCGGCGAGCGCCCCGCCGATCCCCGCGGACACGGCGGTCATGACGAAGACGGCGGCACGCGTCGCCACGAGCCAGCGACTGACGACGTCGAGGCGATCCCACTCGTCCTTGCTCAGTCGCGGGATGATGCGCAGCGCTCGGCCCCACATTGCCAGGTCGATCATGCGCGCACTCTGCCCGTGCTCGCGCCGTCCGACTAGGGGCCAGGCACCCCGGGGGCGACGTGAGCCCGGCCACCCGACGGCGGCGCACGGCGCGCGCCCCCCTTCCGCCGCCGCGCGCCGTACACTGGTCTCATGTCCATGACTTGGTTTCGCAACGCAGCGCCCCCGCTCCTCCTCGTCCTGCCGCTCGCAGGGTGTCAGGACCGCTACGAGATGGTCACCGCGGCTCTCGATTCCGCCTCGGCGAGCGAAGTGACCACCATGCAGGGATCGAGCGAGGGCTCTTCGGGGGCCTCGACGGGGGGCGTCACCGACCCGGGCGGGACCGACAACCCGACCACGACGCAGACCTCGCAGACGACGGACTCGACGACGACGACCACGACCACCACCACGACCACCACCACGGACACGACCGGGTGGGATCCGACCGCCACGACGACGCCGCCGGTCTCCTGCGACGGCCCCGAGGACTGCACCACCGAGGGCATGGGCGACCTGACCACCTTCGTCCTCCCCTTCTTCCGCGGCGAGGTCTGCGCGTCGGACACCTTCCGGCCCGGCGACTCGATGGCGCTCAGCGTGAACCCCTGCATCCACCCCTGCCTCGACCCGGCGAAGTACGGCTGGCGCTACCTCGTCCGCTGCGAGGGCGGCGTCGGGTGCGAGCTCGCGTTCATGCTCTACTACCGCGAGACCACCGGCGGCAACTGCCCCACCGACGTCTTCGGCAAGTTCGACGAGGCCCTCTGCGTGTACCCGGGCCCGCACAAGGCCCTCACCAACCCGCTGATGAGCTTCGGCTACCCCGAGGACAAGCTCCTGATCCCCTTCCTCACCAACGAAGACGCCGCGGCCGCGAGCATGATGGAGCCCAACGCCGAGGTGTGGAAGCGGATCGACGGCCACGGTCAGGCGGCCGACCGCTACCTCCCGCTCTCGGTGAGCGACGCCAACCCGGCCCCGCCGATGGCCTGCGAGCCCGGGGTGCCCGGCTGCACCTGCAAGAAGATCGGCTTCTGACGCCGAGCGCCGAGCGCGGGCTAGGGGGCGCGCTCGTCGGCGCCGACGTCAGGGATGCCGACGCGGGGCTCCGCGTCGAAGTCGTCCGCGACCACCTCCGGCGGATACGCGTCGACCGCCGAAGAATTCGGCGCGAGGTGGAGGTCTGCGCCGGCCTGATCGATGAAGTGCTCGCTCCCCGCCCCCTCGATGTTGCCGTCGAGCTGCGCCTGCGCGCCGTCACGCATGGCGATGTTGTGGCTGACGAGGTTGGCGGCGATCGTCGCGCTCGTGTTGGCCCAGCGGTACTCCATCGAGACGAAGGGCTGCTGCAGGCTGACGACCGTGTTGTGGAAGACCCGCGCGTCGCAGGCCTGCTCGAGCGCGACCCCCGAGTCGAAGCCCGCCTGCGACGCGAAGAGGTCGGGGTCGCCGGCCCAGATCATGTTGTTGCGGATCTCCCCGCCGATGTGGCCCAGGTAGCTCTTCCCCGGGCAGGGGTCGTCGGGGTAGGTGCGCGACTTGCCGTTGCCGTTCTCGCCCAGGCCGAAGCCGACCCCGCGCGCGCAGTCGCGGATGTCGTTGCGCTCGACGATCGTGTCGCGGCAGGTCACCCACATGTGCACCGCGTGCTCGGAGAGCCCCTGATCGCACCAGAAGCCGCGGATAGTGTTGTCGCGGATCGTCCAGCCCCACGCCGAGTGCGCGTCGACGCCGCCGGTGTAGCAGTTGTCCTTGATCATCGGCCGGCCGGCGTCGGTCAGCTCGATCCACGAGCACGCGATCAACCCCTCGTCGGCGTAGTGCTCCGAGGGTGAGGCGTTGATCTTGATCGCTTGCTGTCCGGGGTCGATCACCTTCACGTTGTAGATCGTCACCCCGGTGATCTCCGCGCTCGCCCCGCCCGTGACGTGGATCGGGTGCCAGAAGGCGCGCTGCAGCGTCATGTCGACGATCGTCGTGTCCGACGCCTCGACGAGCAGGAGCTCCCCCGTGCCGTAGGCGGCGTCGAGGATCACCGCGTCGCGGTCGCCGCCCATGCCCCGGAGCGTCAGCCCGGGCGTCGTGACGTGGATCGGCGCGCCGAAGGACAGGTCGTAGGTGCCCGGCGCCAGCGCGATCGTCGTCCCGCTCGCCGCCCCCGCGACGATCCCGGGGAGCTCCGCCGCCTGCGCGGGCGTCACCGCGATCACGGGTCCCTGTCCCTCGGGCCATGGAGCGCAGCGCTCGTCCCCGGGCGGGCCGCCGGTGGTCGCGTCGCTCGTACCCGTCGTCTGGGTGCTCGTCGTGCTGGTAGTCGGAGCACCCGTCGTCGGCTCGCCGGTCGCCGCGCTGCCGCTCGAGGGTCCGCTCCCGGTCCCGCTCGTCGCCTCGCTCGCCTGGCTCGTCGCCGCCTGCGTCGATCCGGCGCTCGCGTCGCTCGTCTGGTCCCCGCCCCCGCCCCCGCCGCACGCCGCCAGCGTGGTCGCCGCCCATAACGTCGCTCGCCGCATCGGCCCACTATCTCAGGGGGCCGATACGGCGAGCCGGGGGACGGGCGTGAGGACGCCCGGGGCCGCCTCGAAGGCGCGGACTAGCTCGCCGCCCAGCGGCGGATCTCGGTGCGGAACCACGCGTCGGCCTCGTCCGTGAACTTATAGTTCTCGCGGATGTAGGCCATCGTCTCCTTCTCGACCTCGGTGTAACGGCCGCC
>CAZMML010000058.1:0-10410 GCA_964567335.1 uncultured Nannocystis sp.
TTGATGAAGCGGTCGAAGAAGGCCCCGTCGCCGCCGACGATGTTGATCTTCGCGTGCTCCAGCGCCACCGCGAGGACCTTCGCCTGCGCCTCGGCGATCGTCTTCTGCGCCGCGATCCCGGCGAGCTTGACGTCGCGGTCGCGCTCGAGGCTGATCCTGAACTCCTCGTGGGCGCGGGCGTCGCCGGTGAGGTGCTGCATCGCCTTGGTCTTCTCGGCCAGGCCGACCGCCTCGGCGAGCAGCTTCTCGCGGATCGCCGTCGCCTGCGCGATGCCCTGCTTCTCGAGCGCGGTCGCCTGCGCGAGCCCCTGGCGCTCGACCGCCACCGCCTGCGCGACGCCCTGCTTCTCGACCGCCGCCGCGTCGGCCTCCTTGATCTTCACCCCGGCCAGGCCCTTCTGCTCCGCACCGGCCGCCTCGACCGCGTGGCGCTCGCGGGCGACCGTGTTCTCGGCCATGCCGCGCTTCTCGATCGCGCCGGCCTCGGCCTCCTGGACCCGCACCTTCGCCATCCCGAGCTTCTCGGTGGCGACCGCGTCGGCCTCCTTGACCCGCACCGTCGCTAGCCCCGAGGCCGCCTCGTGCGCCTGCACGCCCTCGGCCTCGCGGATCTTCGCCTTCGCCTGCTTGTCGGCCGCCTCGAGCGCGGCCTCGGCGAGGATCAGCTGCTTCTTCGCCTCGAACTTGGCGACCTCCTCCCCTGCCTGGGCGCCCTTCACGTCCTTGACCAGGCGCTCCTGGGCCTCGCCCTCGGCCTTGATCACGCGCGAGTCCTTGACGCGGTTGGCGTCGGCGAGGACCCGGACGTCCTTGGTCCGCTCCTCCTCCTCCGCGACCGTCTTCTCGACCGCGACCCGCTCGCGCACGACGTCGGCGATCGCCTTGCGCTCGATCTCCAGCGCCTTCTCCTTCTCGATCCGCAGCAGCTCGACCGCCCGCTCGCGCGCGATCGCCTCGGTCGCGCGCGCCTTCTCGACGCGCTCCGTCTCGACCTGGACCTCGCGCTGCTTCGCCTTCTCGGCGATCAGCACCGCGCGCTCCTTGTCCTGCTCGGCCTTGCCGATCTCGGCGTCGTTGGCCTGCTGGACGAGGGTGGTCTTCTTGTGCTCCTCGCTCGCGACCCGCAGTGCCTCGTTCTGCTCGCGCGCCTGCGAGATCGCGATCTCCTTCGCCTTCTTCGCCTCGGCGTCGGCGCGCTGCTGCTCGTAGCGGAACACGGCCTCGTCGGCGGCGAGGTTGCGCGAGCCGACGTCCATCCGCTCCTTCTGGCGCAGCTCGTTGGTGCGGACGTTCTGGTCCGCCGTGATCTCGGTGATCTTGCGGATGCCCTGCGCGTCGAGGATGTTGTGCGGGTCGAGCGAGTTGAGCGGGGTCTGCTCGAGGTAGTCGATCGCCGCGTCGTCGAGGATGTAGCCGTTGAGGTCGCGGCCGATGACCTCGATCAGCTCGTCCTTGAACTGCTCGCGCTTGGTGTAGAGCTCCTCGAAGTCGAGCCGCTTGCCGACCGTCTTGAGCGCCTCGGAGAACTTCGCCGAGAAGAGCTCGTCGAGGGTCTGCTGGTCCGACGCGCGCGCGCAGCCGATCGACTGCGCGACCTTCAGCACGTCCTCGGGGGTCTTGTTGACCCGGACGAAGAACGTGACCTTGATGTCGGCGCGGATGTTGTCCTTGCAGATCAGGCCGTCCTTGCCGCGGCGGTCGATGTCGATCGTCTTGACCGAGATGTCCATCATCTCGGCGCGGTTGATGATCGGGTAGACGACCACGCCGGAGAAGCTCACCTGCGCGCCCTTCCCCCAGGTGTTGATGATGATCGCCTTGCCCTGGTCGACCTGGCGGAGGAAGCGCGTGACGACGAACGCGATGATGAGGCCGAGCAGCAGGATGCCGCCGGCGGCGATGGCGATCAGGATCAGAGTCGGATTCATGCCTGCTTGTCCCTCTCCCGGCCCCGCTCACCCGCGGGGCATGATGTCCTTCGATTCGAAGGCCTCGACGGTGTAGATGCGGTGCTCGGGGTCGTAGCTGACGAGCACCACCCGCGTGTGCCGGACGAGCACGTTCGGCGTCGGGCACCGGACGTCGACGATCAGCTCGGCGCCGCCCTCGTGCAGGTTGGCCTGGCCGAACCTCTCGTCGACCCGGCCGGTGGTGACCGTCGCCAACTTGCCGACCAGATCGCCGCGGTGGATCGGCACGTGGCGCTTGAACGCCTTGCCGAGGCTGCGGGCGATCACACCGGTCAGCATCCCGGCGAGCAGCACGGCGCCGAGGCCGACGCCGCCGAGCACGACTGGACCGGCGACCCCGCCCTCGCGCGCCCACAGCGTGCCGAGCGCGGACAAGGTCCACGCGAACACGGTCAGGAGGCTGATGACCACCGTCGCGGGCGCCTTGCCGAAGCCGAGCGCCGCGAGCAGGCTCGCGCCCCCGCCGGCCGCGCCCGCGACCGACTCGACGCCCCCGGTCGCGCCCTCGACCTTGCCCGCGACCGCCTCAGCCGCCCCGTCGACCTTCCCGGCCACCGCGTCGACCGCCCCGTCGACCTTCCCCGCCATCGCGTCGACCGCCCCGTCGACCTTCCCGGCCAGCGCGTCGACCGCCCCGTCGACCTTCCCGGCGGTCGCGTCGAGCATGTCCGAGCCGAGCCCGCCGATCAGCGCGATCAGCCAGTACCCGACGACGACGAAGAGCGCGACCGTGAAGACGATTGTCGGGAAGCTGACGATCGCGGCGATGAACTCTTCCATGGGACGCCAGGGCGGCCAGCATGGTGCCACACGGGGACGACCCGCGCCAGCGCGGCCGCGGGTCGCGGCCGCGCAAGGCCGGCGGGGCCGGCAGACCCGCCGCGCGCGCCCACCGGCTGGCTATTGGGACACGTCGCGCCGACGCACGAGGCTCAGGGCCGAGCGCGCGATCTGAGCCGCCCCGCGGAGCCGACGGAGCAGACCCGCGCCGTAGATCGCCCGCACCGCCCCGGTCACGAGCTGGAAGGTCGCGGCGCGGACCGGGTAGAGCGCCATCCCCTGGCGGATCGGCAGGCGATCGCCGACGATCGCCTTCTCGTTGCAGCAGGCGCGCAGCCCCTCGCGGCCGTTGATCCGCCCGAAGCCGGAGATCTTCAGGCCGCCGAAGGGCAGCGACTGGATCATATAGGCGAGCCCGAAGTCGTTGACGGTGGTCATCCCGGCGGCGATCTGGCGCGCGATCCGGTCCCCCCGCTCCGCGTCGCGGGTGAAGACCGAGGATCCGAGCCCGTAGGGGCAGTCGTTGGCGAGCCGGACCGCCTCGGCGTCGCTCCGCACCTTGATGATCACCATGACCGGGCCGAACTGCTCCTCCTGCGTGATCCGCATGCGGTGGTCGACGTCGACCAGGATCGTCGGCGGGTAGAAGTTCCCGGGGAGATCGCGCCGCGGGGCGCCCCCGAGCAGCGCCCGCGCCCCCTTGGCGAGGGCGTCGTCGACGAGCGCCTGGATGATCTCGATCTGCCGCGGCATCGTCATCGCCCCGAGGTCGACCGGCTCCGGCCCGAGCGGCGGGCCCTGGCGCAGCGCCGCGGCGCGCCGCACGACCTCGGCGACGAAGGCGTCGTGGATCGCCTCCGCGACGTAGAGGCGCTCCGCGCCGACGCACATCTGCCCGCACGCGTTGAAGACCCCGAACAGCGCCGTGCTGACGGCCTGCTCGAGGTCGGCGTCGGCGCTCACGATCATCGGGTCCTTGCCGCCGAGCTCGAGGACCACGGGGGTCAGCGTCTCCGCCGCCGCGGCCATCACCTTGCGGCCGTTCTGCGGCGAGCCGGTGAAGAAGATCTTGTCGACGCCCGAGGTGACGAGGGCGGAGCCGGTCTCGCCGTAGCCGGTGACGATCTGAGCCAGGTCCGGATCGTGGCCGCGCCGGCGCAGGACGTCGCGGACCAGCTCGATGTAGCGGAGCGAGGACCAGGTCGCCAGCTCGCTGACCTTGGTGACCACCGCGTTGCCGGCGAAGAGCGCCGGGATCAGCGGGCAGAGCAGGTTGTGGAAGGGGAAGTTCCACGGCGCGATCACCCCGATCACCCCGAGCGGGATGTACTCGACGCGGGCGGCCTTGTGCGGCAGCAGGCCGGAGGCGCGCCGCTGCGGCCGGAGGTCCGCCTCGCCGCGCGCGATCGTGTAGCGGAGCTTCTCGCAGACAGGGAAGATCTCGCCCATCGCCGCGTCGACCATGGTCTTGCCGGAGTCGCGCACGGCGAGGCGGCAGATCTCCTCCTGACGCGCGACGACCTCGGCCAAGATGTCTGAAAGGACAGCCCGGCGCTCGGCGAAGGTCGTCGCCGCCCACGCCGGCTGGGCCGCCCGCGCCCGCTGGACCGCCGCGACCACGGCCGCGCGATCGTCGATCTTCGCCTCGCCGAGGCGCTCCCCGGTCGCCGGGTCGTTGCAGACCAGCGTCGCGGGGGGATCAGGCGGGCTTCGCAGCGGAGTGGTCGCGTTCATGGCCCGGAGGGTATACGGCCGGGAGCGGACCCGCAGAAAAGCGCGATGGGATCTTGAGCCGGATCACATGGTCTGCGAAGATCCCCGGGCCGCGTCATGCCCTTCACGGCCCCCCTCCTCCTCGCCCTCGCCCAGGGCGCCCAACCTGCGCCGGTCGCCGCGCCTGCGGGTCCGCCCGCGACCGCGCCGGCCGACCCGAGCGCCTCGGCACCGGCCGCGCCCTCCGCGGCGTCGCCGAGCCAGGATCCACTCTCCGCGCCCCCGCCGGCGGCGACGCCCGCCCCGCCCGCCTCATCCGGGGTGATCTACTACCCCTACGGTGACCCCGGCCCGGCCGACCAGCCCTCCTCGGACGCCTTCGCCGGCTCCTACGACTACACCGACCCCTACGGCGAGAAGGCGCTGCGGAAGTCGCCGGCGTACCGCAAGCTCGTCTTCGCGGGCACCTTCGGCCTCGGCTTCGGGGTCCTCGACGCGCTGCCCTCGATCGATGGGAACATGTTCCTGGGGACAGACGCGCCGCCGCGCCGGAACCGGAAGGGCCGGCTCTGGCGCGCCGCCTTCGGCTACCAGGTGAGCCTCACGATGGGGCGAGCCGACCACGCCTCGCTCGTCTTCTCGGAGGTCCCCAGCGCGCTCGAGGACCAGATCTTCTTCCACCGCCACCACTTGACCGTGCTCGGCTACGGCGGGCCGAAGGAGCGCCTCTTCTACTCCTTCGGCGCCGGCATTTGGATGAACTTCGCCTCCTTCCGCGGCGTCGAGCTCGAGGGGCGGATCGGGGTCCGCTTCGCCGTCCGCCCTGACGTCCGCGGCAGCGGCATCTTCGGGCTCCAGACCCGGCTCACCGCGGCGATCGACGGGATCCCCCTGCCGCAGTTCGGGCCCTTCATCGGCTTCCTGGTCTTCTAGTTCAGGACATCGTCATGCACCTCGTCGCCTCCGCGCTCACGCTCGTCCTTCAGGCCTCGCCCGCGCCCGCGCCCGCGCAACCCGCCGCCGCCGCGCCGCCCGTCGCCGCGCAGCCCGCCGCGCAGCCCGTCGCGCAACCAGACGCCCCGCCGGTCGAGCCACCCGTCGCCGCGCCGCCCGTCGCGCCGGCTCCGACGCCCGCCCCGGTCACCTACGCGAGCGCCTCCGACGCCGAGGCCGCCCCCCGCGCCACGACGCAGCCGGCCGCGCCAGCGCCGGAGCCCGAACCCACGGTGCCCGCCTCCACGCTGCACCGCAAGCTCGTGTTCGCCAACCTCTATGGCGTCAATTTCAGCGTGCTCTCGGCGATCCCCTCCGCGGAGGTCAGCTTCTTCCTCGGCACCAACCTCCGCCCGCGCCGCGCCGCCGGACGCTTCGACTGGAACACCGCGCTCGGCTACCAGCTCACGGTGGCCGTCGGCCGGGCAGACCGGGCCAGCCTCGACGCCGCCGGCGTCGTCGACCCCGCGCTCAACGGGCTCTTCGTGCACCGGCACCACCTCACCGCGGTCGGATACGGCGGCAAGAACCAGCACCTCTTTTACGCCTACGGCGGCGGCGCGTGGTTCAACTTCACGAGCCTCGCCGGGGTCGAGGCCGAGGGCCGCCTCGGCTATCTCTTCGGACAGCCCCCACAGCCCGACAAGCGTCGCCCCCGCGGCGTGGTCGGCGGCCACGCGCGACTCTCGGGCGCCTTCGAGGGCCCGCCGCTGCTGCACGTCGGCGTCTTCGGCGGCATCCTGCTCTTCTGAGCGCCGGCGGCTCAGGTCGGCGGAGATGCCGCGAGGTCGGGGCTGGCGACGCGCGGCCCCTGGATCACGCCATCCGGGACCACGAAGCCGAGCGACTCGACCATCGCGCGGTCATAGCCGCCCTCGACCCAGAAGCGGACGATCGCGGGCGTCGGGGTGAGGCCGAGCTCGGCGATCTGGCGCGGGTCGACCCCGAGGGCGACGTCGCCCTCCGCGCTGACCCAGGTCGGGTAGCCCTGCGCCGGCGTGCCCTCCTGAAAGCCGCGGACCGCGAGGTCGCGCAGCCGAGCGCACACGTGTTCGCGCGGGAGCAGCGCGAGCCACCACGCGCCCTCGCGGCGCAGGCGCTCCTGCGCGAGGTCGCAGACCTGCGCCTCGAACTCGGGGCTCTCGGCCGGGAGCGCGAGCGGGACGAAAGGCGCGTCGGGCGACTCGCGCAGGAGGTCGACCGCGACCTTGCTGTACGAACAGGTCCCGATCACGTACACGCGGCCGAGCTCCGGGCTGAACCAAGAGACAGGGTCGGTGAGCCAGCGAATCAGGAGCGCGACCGCGAGCCCGAGCGCCAGGCCCAAAAAGAGGGGGCGCTGGCGACGGACGAGGCTCATTGACTCTCCAGCCACTCGAGGTGCTCCAGCAGATCCTGCTGCAGCTCGATGTTCTGCCGCACGCTGGGGTCGGCGTCCTCGAAGCGGCGCATCGTGGCGATGTTGCCCCGCAGCTCCTCCATCTGCGTCCGCATGCCGGCCTGTTGGTCCGACTTGCTGCCGTACTGCGGCAGGCGGGCGTCGCCCGCCTTGAAGCCGTGGTAGCTGTCGGCGATCTCCGGGAGCGGCGCCGGGCGCCCCAACCAGGCGTACTTCGCCGAGCAATCAGCGAAGGCCCGGCACTCGTCCGTCGCGTCGGCGGCGGTGCGCGGGCGGGCGGCGACCACCTCTCCGCCGGCTGGACCGCGGCGCTCGACGACGACGTCGACGTCGATCACGCACGGGCGCTCGAGGATCAAGAGGTGACGCGCGCTGCAGTGCTCCTTCGCCTGCGCGAAGTCCGAGGCGCCGCCGTGGAGCATCTTCCACGTCTGGGTGACCTGCCAGCGCGGGTCCTCGCTGGCGAGCGCGTCGAGGTTCTCCGGCTCCTCCAGCGCGCCGCGGACCGCCTCGAGGTCCACGTCGCCGCGGACCCAGGCGTCGCCGTCGCGGCGCAGACCGCGATCGACTGCGTCGAACTCGCGCGGTTGCACGCCTGCGACCTGTAGATACGAGCCATATCCTGGGCTGGCCTTACGACCAGATAGCGAGGCAGCGGACTCCCCGCGCGAACGACCCAGGTTCCCGGACGCGGCGAAGGAGAAGAGCGCACAGACGGCGACGACGGAGGCGAGCGTGAGCGCGATCTTCCTCGGCGTCATGACTGCTCAGGGACTTCCTGCTTCGAAGCTTGTGGGGGTCCGATCGATCACGCCAGGCGTCGGCGCTTTCTTGCCGCACGGGTTACCCCCCTGCGTGCACTTGTATCCGCTGGCATAACAGCCCCACCACCCCGCTCCCGTCGTCACCGCGCAGTACGCCGGACCGCCCCACGGATCCCACTTGCAGATCAGACAGTTGCCGAACCACCCGGCCACTGGCTCGGTCGGCTGCGACAGCACGCCGGTCCCGACGGCCAGACTGAGGGAAAATCCCAAGGCGAATTTGGCGGTGCTGGTCATTGTGGTCGTCTCGCTCCTGCGCCAGCGAGCCCGTCTAGAGCAATCGATCTATCGCCCAGGGGAGTTGGCCGGCGCAAGCATGCGCAAGTGTATAGTAGCTCTTGTACACGCACACAACCTTATTTACCGGGAGAAATCCCTGTAAGTTCAACTACCTTGTACAACATCTCCGCGACGCCCCACAGCCTCGTCAAGCGGAAAATTTGGCCGAGGCCAGGTCCTGTTTTCGTGATGACCTCGGCGCGAACCGCGGGCGGCTCATGCATCTGCAACGAGAGTCTGTCGTGAAAAATCCTTCAACCCAAACGCAGGGATCTCTTCGTCGATAGAGAGGTTGATCGCGAGGTTTTTGGCGACTTCTTGATTGTTATGAGAGTTTTGCTCCTGGAGGTGAGGTGACGCTGGGCTCCCGAACCCCAGCACGTGCTAGGGTCTCCATATGACGCGCCGTGACCTCGTCGAGTCGATCCAGCGACATCTTGCGGCCAACGGCGGGCCTGAGCTCACCCGTCATGCGATCGGCCAAGTCGTGGACGCGGTCTTCACGGCGGTCACCGAGGGCTTGCGAGAGACCGGACGCTACGTCCACCCCGGCTTCGGGACCTTCGCGGTGCAGGTCACCCAGGCTCACCCGGGCCGCAACCCCCGGACCGGCGAGCCGATCGAGATCCCCCGCGGCGAGACGATCCGCTTCAAGGCCGCCCGCGAGCTGAAGGAGGTCATCGCCCGCTAGCGCGGCAAGCCGCGGAGGATATGATCCTTGAGCAAGTAGCCGAAGCCGGCGTTGCGCAGGCGGATCAGGAGGTCGTCGAGGCTGCAGGCGAGGGAGTCCGCGGCGGCGCGCAGGTCCCAGTCCGCGGCGGCGATCCGCTCGAGCAGGTAGGCCCGACGCGCCTGCGCGGCGGAGAGGCGGAAGGTCTTGCAATACTCCAGTTCGCCGCTGTCGCGGACGATCGCCTCGCCGATATGGTTCTCTTCGTCGGGGTGCAGCGAAGAGACGAAGCGGCGCAGCCGGAAGGGTCCGGCGCGGTACACCTCTTCCCATCGCATCGGCGCGGCGAGCACCCCCGACGCCATCGCCGCGGTGAACTCGCGCCAGTCTGCGCGCCCGCGCGCGATCGCGGCGCGCAGCCCCTCGAGGTCGCTGACCGCCGCCGCGTCGACGCGGACCGCGTGCTCCTGGACGTCGTGGTAGCAGAGCGCGTACTGATAGATCAGGTCGCCGAAGAAGTCGTGGATCAAGCTGCGGTGGAGCGCCCGGTAGTCGTCCGGGTGCGGGACCACGAAGACCGCCGCGAGCGCGTCGGCGACGAACACGAGGCAGCCGGTCTGGCCCTCGTGGACTTCGAAGGTGCGCAGCGCGTCGTCGAGGCCGGCGATCATCGCCCCTGAGGCCGCTCGCTCGATCCGCGGCGAGAGCCCCGACCGCAGCGCCTCCCGGCTGTACTCGCTCCACGCGACGTCCGGCCCGCCGAAGTGCAGCGAGAGGTAACCCTCCATCGCCAGGTGCAGCGGGAGCAGGCGCAGCGCGTCCGGGGCCTCGCGCTTCCGCATGCGGTGCATGAGCTCGACCCAGGGGCGCTTGTTCGGCGGGCGCCGCGGATCCTCGAGCGCCGCGCCTCGGGCCGCGACGGGCGAGCCGTCGCTCGTCCAGCGCATCACGAAGGCGTGCGGGACGTAGGAGTAGTAGGCGAGCTGAGGCGCCTGGACCTCGCCCCGCAGGCCGACGAGGGTGGGCGCCTCGACGGCGCGCGCGCCGAGGCGCAGATCGGAGCGGACCTCCTCGCGCAGCAAGGGGACCAGCCGCACCGCGCCGAAGGCCTGCGCGGAGGCGGGGCGGAGCCCCGTGAGGGCGAGGTGGGCGCGCTCGCGGAAATTCACGGCGCGGGCCCCTCCTCGGCGGCCGGACGGGCCTCGCCGACGAAGCGCTCGACCCGACGCGCGAGCAGCTCCTCGAGCGCCGCGAGCGGCATCGACCCGTCGGCGAAGCGGGCGAAGGCCAGGACGGTCGGGAGGTCCTCGGCGTCCCGCAGCCCGAGGGTCGGCACCGGCGCGGGCCCCTCGGTCTGGAGCCGCCGCGGGCCGAGCTCGGGGGCGTCGAAGACCGGATTGATGTGGACGATCGAGGTGCGCCGGCCCGGATCGATGCGGGCGCGGAAGACCCGGCACACCTCGCCCGCGCCGCCCGCGGGGTCGTTGTCGAAGCCGTCCGAGACGATCACCACCAGCTCCGGACCCCAGCTCAGCGCGTCGAGCAGCGGGGTGGCGAGGTCGGTCTGGCCGCGCGGCGTGATCAGCAGCGGGTCGTCCGTCGGCGCGGTCCAGAAGGCGCGGTACTCGGCGCTCGCCTCGCGCAGCAGCGCGTCGGCCGCGAGCGCGACCGCGAGGGGGCGCCGCGGCTTGTCGCGCGAGGCGCTCGTCGAGTACGAGCGGTCGAGCACCGCGGCGACGCGTCCGAGCGCGAGCGGTGCGGCCGTGAGGGCCCGGCGGGCCG
>CAZMML010000059.1:0-10323 GCA_964567335.1 uncultured Nannocystis sp.
GTCGGCGGCGAGCGCGGCGTCGGCGGCGACGTGGTCGAGGTCGGCGTCGCCGTCGGTGTTGTCGTTGAGCTGCTCGGTGATCCCGGTCAGGATCGCGGGGTCGCGCTCGAGGTTCGCCTTGATCTGGGCGACGATCGCGGGCTCGTCGAGCTTGATCTTGACGTCGGAGAGGGTGAACTCGACGTCGGCGTCGCCCTCCTTCAGGCCGCCGTCGTGGAGGCGGACCTGCGCGACCTCGGAGAGCACGTCCCACAGGTAGGCCGGCGGCGGCGGGTTGCCGATGTCGGTGAAGGTCGTCATCTCGGTCCAGCCGGTGTCGTCGATGCAGCCCTGGAAGGCGACCACGTCGGTCCCGAGCTTGTACTCGTCGCAGTGCGGCGGGACGACGCCGACGGTCCGCTTCTGCGACATCGACATCATCAGGCGCTCGAACTCCCACGGGTAGAGGTCCCAGGCCGGCGAGTTGCCGGTCGGGGCGGGGTCGCGGGCGTCGCCGCCGGGGATGAAGGCGTCGTTCTCGAGCACGCGGACGGTCATCTCGGCGATCGTCAGCTCGTCGGCGAGGCCCTCGACGCGCATCCAGTCGGGGTCGGTGAAGTCGAAGACGTCCTGGATCTGGCTCGCGGTGCTGTTGACGCTGGCGACGTAGTTGCTCGTCAGGTCGACGCCCTTGTAGGGGAGGGCGTTGAGGCTGACGCGGACGTACATCGTGAAGGCGTCCTTGGTCAGGCCGCTCGCCGCGAGGACGAAGCCCGGGTGCTCGGGCGAGTTCGGGTCGTCCGCGTCGAGCCTGGCCGGGCCGAAGCGATCGGGGAGCGACTCGAAGGCGTAGACGACGTCGCCGAGGGTGATCGGCAGCGAGCGCGGGGTGATCGGGTAGAGGCCGTCGGGGTGGGCGCCGTCGATCGGGCCCTTGCGCACCTGAGCGGCGGGGTGCGAGCCGAGCAGGTCGTCGAGGAAGACCTCGGCGACGATGTCGAAGGGGATCGCGCGGTCGGTGACGCCGATCCCCATCAGCGCGGCGAGGACCTTGGCCGGCGGGATCCCGACCGCGCCCGAGAGGGCGATCAGGTCCTCGAGCTTGGTGCCGCTCAGGTTGGCGTTGTCCGCCGTCATGTTGAGGAGCCGGCGCATGTTCTGGGCCGCGGGCGCGAGCTTGTCGGCCTCGTCCGGCGAGAGGGCGCTGAGCTCCCCGAGCACGACCTTGACGGAGTCGGTGAGGTCGAAGTCGAGGAGCCAGAGGTCGTCGAGGACCTTGCGCGGGAGCTGCTTGAGCTGCTCGAGGGTGACGGCCTGCTCGAAGTTCTGGACCTCGAAGCGGAGCGCGCGCAGCTCGACGCGGGCCGGCTGGCCGATCTGCGACTCGAGCGCCGGCTCCGGGGCCGGTACGGCGACCTCGTCGACGCACGCGCCGAGGCCGAGCCCGCACGCGAGCAGGGGCGCGAGCAGGGGGCGTCGGGTCGGGGGCGTGCGCGGCGGGGTCACGGCGGGCTCCTGGATGGGGTTGGTCAGCGGACGCGCTTGACGTCGAGCGAGATGCTGTGGGGCGAGGGCTTCTCGCCGACGGTGAGCTTGTAGACGCGCCGCTCGTCGTCCTCGAGGTAGACGACGTCGCCGGGCGCGACCTTGATCTTCTCGTGGGTGGTGTCGTCGTCGATCGGGGTCGGCGCGGAGAGCTTGGTCCCCAGCGCGGCGTCGGCGTAAAAGCCCGGGCTCTTGTAGGCGTAGGGGCGCACCGGGTTGCCGTAGGTGTCGTTCTCGATGTCGGCGGGGGCGACGAAGTAGAGGTAGTCGCCGCGCAGCGCCTCGGGCGTGTCCGGGCTGGGGACGTAGTAGAAGAAGTCGGCGGCGCCCTCGGTGTTCTCGTTGAGCAGCTCGGCGATCCCGGCCAGGGCGGCGGGGTTCTTCTGGATGTTGCCCTTGATCTGGGCGACCAGCTCGGCGACGGTGGTGCCGACCGGGACGGACCTCAGGGTGAAGCTGATGTCGCCCTGGCCCTCCTGCAGGCCGCCGTCGTGGAGGCGGACCTGGGCGACCTCGAGGAGGATGTCCCAGAAGTACGAGGGCGGCGGCGGCGGCTCGTCGAGCACGAAGACCTCGTCGATCGAGATCGAGGCCCAATTGTCGGGGGCCGGGGCCTCGGGGTCGAAGGCGCAGGTGTCGTCCTCGGGGGTCGGGGTGCAGCTCTCGCCGGTCTTGCCGCTGATCCAGTCGCCCTGGCCGATGCAGGTCTCGACCGCCTGGTAGGGCGGGTCGACCTTGCCGGGGAGGGTGTAGGCGGTGCAGTGGGCGGGGATCTCGGCGGCCTTGACCACCGCGAGCTCGGCGAGCAGGCGCTCGAACTGCCAGCCGGGGAGCTGCCACACGGGGGAGCTCCCGAGCGGCGTCGGCTCGCGCGCGGAGCCGCTGGCGATGAAGTCGGGGTTCTCGTAGATCCGCATCGTCATCTCGTCGACGACGAGCGCGGGGACGAGGCCCTCGATGGTCATCCAGTCGTCGCTGTTGAAGTCGAACGCGGACGTGACCTGGCTCTTGGTGCTGTTGACGTTGGCGGCGCTGCCGTCGGTCAGGTCGACGCCCTTGTAGGGGAGGGCGTTGAGGTCGACCTTGACGGTCATCTTGAAGTCGGGCGTGGTGGCCTTGAACTTGAAGTCGCCGGCGATGAAGCCCGGGTGGACCGGGGCGCTCGGGTCGCTCGGGTCGGGGTCGGCGGGCCCGAAGCGGACCGGCATCTCGGCGAAGTCGGTGACGACGTCCCAGAGGCTGACCGGGAGGCTGCCCGGGGCGACGGGGTAGAGGCCGTCCGGGTGGTCGGCGTCGATCGGGCCGATGCGCATCTGCGCGTTCGGGTGGGTGCCGACGACGTGCTGGATGACCGCGTCGGTGGTCATGTCGACGGTGATGATCGGGGCGTTGGGGTCGACGGCGAGGAGGTCGGCGAGGATCGTGCCGGCGTTGAGCCCGACCGCCTCGCCGACGCCGATCAGCGCGGCCAGGCTGGTGCCCTCGAGCGAGGTCGAGACGGCGGTCATGTTGAGCAGCTCCCACATGTTCTGGGCGCTGGTCGAGAGCTGCGGGACGTCGGCCTCGTCGGTCGCGATCAGGGTCTTGAGCGCGTTGGTGATCAAGGGCCGCAGGTCCATGTCGAGCAGCCAGGTCTCGCGCAGGAGCCGCTCGGGGAAGCGGGTCTTGATGTCCTCGAGCGTGAGGACCTGGACGAAGCCCTTGGCGTCGAGGCGGAGGTAGCGGAGCTCGATCGTGCGGGACTCGCCGTTGTCGAGCTCCACCGGATCTTCGGGCGCGGGGACGGTGACCTCCTCGACGCAGGCGGGCAGGGGGGCGCAGAGGAGTCCTGCGAGGGCGGCGGGGGCCCAGAGCCGGCGGGACGGTCGGGACGGGCGCGCGTGCGGGCGGGTGCGGTGCGGCATGGCGGTCACGAGGGCTAGACTTTGGTGACGCGGACGACGATCTCGACCGGGTCGGCGCCGGGGGGGACGGTGAAGCGGAGCTGGTAGGTGTCGCCGAGGTCGTCCTGCATGTAGAGCTCGGTGACGCCCTCGGGCAGGAGGAACTTCTCGTGCTCGGCGTCGGCGACGCCGGGGACGGCGGTGGCGGAGGCCTTGGCGGTCAGGGCGGCGTCGGTGAAGAAGCCGGGCTTGGCGTAGTTGTAGGCGGCGAGCTGCGTGGGGTCGTTCTCGTCGGGCCGCTTGTCGCTCTCAGCGACGAAGAAGAGGTAGGTCGGCGAGCTCGGGTCGTCGATGTCGGCGCGCCGGTAGTAGAAGTCGAGGTGGGCGCTCTTGTTCCAGTAGTTGCCGGCCAGGGTGTCGGCGATGGTGTCCGCCTGGGTCTGCATGGTCGGGCGGAGCTGGGCGATCAGGTCGTCGGCGGTGAGGCCGAGCGGGACCTTGTAGAGGGCGTAGACCGGGCGCATCGAGCCCTCGGGGATCTCGAGGTCCGGGTCGTTGTTCGGGTCGGCGTCGTTGGGGCCGGCGCAGGCGATGGTCTCGGTCTTGTTGCCGTCGTTGTCGTAGTCGGGGGCGTCGACGCACTCGAAGTCGTGGACGCCGATCTGGGCGACGGTGAGGAGCAGCTCCCAGAGGTACTGCGGCTTGGGGACCTTGACGCTCTGGAAGTCGACGTTGAAGACGCCCCAGCCCTTGGGATCGCTGCCGGCGCCGATCGCGACCTGCGCGAGGCAGGGGTCGAAGTTGACGTAGCAGTGGTCGAAGGAGCGGTCGGCGTAGGCGGTCTGCGCGGCGGCGCCGACGATCCGCTCGAAGGACCACAGCGGCGTGGACCACACGTACTGGTCACCGACCGGGCTCTCCGGGAGGTTCGCGCCGCAGGTGGCGAGGCCGTCCTCGCAGGCGGGGACGAGGGTGTCGAGCTCGGCGATCGCCATCCGCATGTCGACGGTCGGGACCTCGGCGAGGCCCTCGAACTGGACCTTGGAGGCGTCGGTGAAGTCGAACGAGAGCGGCGAGGGCAGGAGGCTCAGCGACATCTCGCCCTTGCCGACGGAGGCGTCGATGCCCTCGACGCGGCGGACGTTCGAGCTCGCGCTGGCGAGCATCTTGAACTGCGGCGTGAGGGCGTCGCTGTAGGTCGTGAAGTTGGCGTCGTCGGGGACGAGCAGGCCGGGGTGCTCGCCGACCGGGCCGAGCTTCTCCGAGAGCGGCTGCATGTCCTTCAGCGCGTCGTAGAGGGTGACGGGCAGGAGGCCCTGGTCGTTGCCGATGTTCGGGTGCGAGGCGAGCAGGGTCTTCTTGAGGATGTCGCCGAGGAGCTCGGTGGGGATGAAGGGGCGGGTCAGCAGCGAGGCGGGCGGGTTCTCGGCGCACTGCTTCTGCTCGGCGGCGGTGCCGCTGCAGAAGAGGCTGCCGGCCAGGAGCTCGGCGAAGGTGACCTTGAACAGGTTGGGGTTCTTGACGAAGAGCTGCTCGAAGTCCGAGAGCGAGGTGCCGCGGACGTTGGCGTTGGCCGGCGTCATGGTCAGCAGCGAGACCATCCGGTACTGCGGCGAGCGCCGCCAGTCGGGGCCGTAGGTCTTGCCGAGCTCGGTGGCGGCGCAGTTGGGCAGGGGGTCCTTGTTGTTGGCCTTCCACTTGTCGCCGCAGGAGGCCTGGATCCGCGCGAGGACCTCGTTCAGGAGCGCGGTGCTGTCGACCTCGAGGAGCTTGATGTCCTTCGCGGAGTCGCCGAAGAGCTCGAGCGCGTGCGCCTTGTCGAGCGTGACGCCGACGTCCGGCGGCTTGGTGTCGTCGATCCGCAGGACGTAGCGGCCCTCGGGGATCTCCGGGGCGACCGGCTCTTCGGTGGTCGAGCTCGGACCGGCGGTGGTGGTCGGCTCGCCGGTGCTGCCGGTGCTGCCGCTCTCCGAGTCGGTCACGCTCGGGACGTCAGGGGTGCACGCGAGGAGCAGCGAGGCCGGGAGGAGGTGGCGGGGATGTCTCATGGCGCAGCCGTCCGAAGCGCGAGTATCGCAGGCTTTGAGCGGTTGCGATACTCCTCCGGAGGCTACTTTGCGGGCTATCTGGCGCCGGGGACCGGGGGCGGGGCCGGGGCCGGGGCCGGGGCGGCGCTGAAGGTCCGGGCCTCGAGCTCGACGCCTCGGACGCAGAACGCCCCCGGCTGGCGAGGATCGGGGTTGCTGTCCGCGATCAGGAAGAAGGCGTCCTGGCGCGAAAACCCGGTCTGGAGCAGGTTGTAGACGCGATCGCTGATGTCAGGGCAGCCGCGGCCCCAGTAGAGTCGGGCGTGCTGGTCGGTGGTGCCGCCGAGAGGGCGCCAGATCCCGTAGAGGTAGCCGCTGCCGTTCTCGTACACGACCATGTTCGAGAGGCTGACGCCCCACATCCGCTTGGGGTCGGCGGGGGCGCGTGGCGCAGCGGCCGGCGGGGGCGCAGTGAGCAGGGGTGGGGGCGGCGACGGCGCGGCGGTCGGTGCGGCGCTCAGCGTCGCGGAGGCGGGCGGGGTGGCGGCCTGGACCGTGGCGACGAGGGCGACGAGCCCAAGCCCGGCGATGAGCGCGAGCGGGCGGCGAGGGAGTCGGGCGCGCATGGGCCGCTTGGACAGGGTGCTCACCGGGGTTATTTAGCAGCCGCCCCCCCGATTGTGCTGCCGACCTCCGGGCCGCTATAGTTCGGCGGTGATGTCGGGCACGTGGCGCGCGTGCGCGCTCGGGACATGGGTGGGCCTCGCTCCCGCCGGCGCGCTCGCGTATGATCCCGCGGGCGAGGCGAGCGCGACTCCCGAGGTGAACGCGGAGGGGCCGCGCGAAGCGGCGTCGAGTGAGGCTCCAGCGCCTCCTCCCGCGGCCGCGACGCAGGCCGGTCCGCCCTCGATCGTGGTGACGCCGCTGCGACGCGCCCGACACGATTGGTACGCCGGCTTCAGCTCGGGGCTCGGCGTGGGCAACCTGCGGACGAAGCTCGACGGCGGCACGGGCCTGGCGGTGTCAGCGATCGGACCCGGGCGAGCGGGCGGCCGCCTGCGCGACAACCTGCTGCTCGGGGGGGCCCTGGTGTCGTCCTTCGGGGTGGCGCTGCGCTCGCAGGGTCTGCTCGGCGCGCTGGTGGAGGTGCTCGGCTATCCGGCGAAGGGCAAGGGGCTCGTGATGTCGGCGGCGCTCGGGATCGGAGCCTACTGGAAGAGCGACGTGAGCATGGGCGTCACCGACAAGGCCCGGCCGGCCGGCAGCGCGGGGATCCTCTTCGGCGCTGGGTTCGGCTACGAGTTCTGGCTGGCGCGCCGCTTCAACCTCGGGCTGATGCTGCGCGGCGACGGGATCGGGTCGCCGGCGATCGGGCTCCGCGCGGCGGGGACGCTCGGGCTCAGCTTCACCTGGTACTGAGGAGTCAGGCCCGGAGACCGCGTGCTGCCGATCTGTCGGAGGAGCCTCGCGGGCAGGATCGATCGCGGCGTCCGCCGCCCTCGTCTCGGCGGGAGGTGAGAAATCCGGGCTAAAGTCGCCCGGCCATGGACGATCCGCAGGGACAGGACGAAGCGCCGCCGGACCTCCCCGCCGCCGCACCCGCGCGCCCGCGCTGGGCGAGGGTCGCCGAGTACCTCTTCCCGCGCACCCCCGTGCTCTCCGTCAGCCGCGCGCGCGAGCTCTGGCTCGTCCTCGTCTACGCGGTCCGCCGCTGGCTCTTCGTCGACCGCAGCACGACCCTCGCCTCCAGCCTCGCGCTGCAGACCCTGCTCTCGCTGGTCCCCTTCGCCGGCCTGGTCCTGACCCTGCTCGGCCTCCTCGGCGAGGACAGCGGGCGCAGCTTCATCGCCACCGTCGCCACCGCCCTGATCCCCGACCCCGAGCAGTCGCGGCTGATCGCCGCGCAGGTCTACAGCCTCGCCACCAAGGTCACCGTCGAGAACCTCGGCGTGATCGGCTTCCTCGGCTCGATCGGCGGCGCGATGCTCCTCTTCATCACCCTCGAGGACGCGATGAACGAGATCTGGCGGATCAAGTTCCGCCGCTCGATCGTCGCCAAGTTCGCCATCTTCTACACGCTGACGACGCTGGCCCCGCTGGTGATCTTCTTCAGCCTCGCCCAGCCGATCGTCGCCCGGATCACCGACCAGGGCTTCTCGCTCGTCCCTTACCTCAGCACCGACATCGCCTTCATCCTCCTCCTCCGCTTCCTCCCGGCCGATCACGTCTCCTGGCGCGCCGCCACGCTCGGCGGCCTCGTCGGCGCGGCGCTCTTCGAGCTCGTCAAGCGCCTCTTCACGCTCTACCTCGCGACCTTCCGCACCTACGAGGGCACCTACGGCGCCCTCGCCGTGATCCCGGTCTTCTGCGTGTGGGCCTACTTCTCGTGGCTGATCGTCCTCCTCTCCGCCGAGCTCGCCTACGTCGCCCAGCACATCGACCTCGCGCGCCGCGAGGGCTTCGTCAACCCGACCCTCCGCAGCGACCCCGAGGGGGGCATCAGCGCGGCCCGCTTCGCCGCGCGGATCGTCCTCGCTATCTGCGACCACTACGACCGCCGCGGCGCGGCGATGCCGAGCAGGGCCCTCGTCGCCCGCTTCCACGTCTCCGCCGCGCGCCTCGCCGACGTGCTCGCGCGCCTCGAGGCCGCCCGGATCTTGCTTCGCCTCCCCGACGCCGAGGCCAGCTACGTCCCGGCCCGCCCGCTCGACCAGATCCGTCTCCTCGAGGTGCTCCGGCTCTTCCGCGCCGACATCAACAGCCCCCGCCGCGAGCTCCTCACCGAGCTCTTCGACCAGGTCGACCGCGGCGAGCACGAGGTCCTCGGCGGCGTCACCTACCAGCGCCTCATCGACGAGGCCCGGGCCCGCCGCGGCGCCGGCTGACGCGCGAGGTTCCGCCCCCTTCGGCCGCTCCGCCGGAACCACGTCACGAGGGGGACGCCCTGGGAAGACGCGCGCGAGGGGCGGCCGCCGCGGGCGCGCTCAGACGCTCTGGGCGGCGTGGACGCGCGGGGGCGCGGCGCGCTTGCTGGCGCGGGCGAGCTTGTCGCGGAGGGGCTCGGCGAGGGCCTCGATGTCGTCGCGGAGGGCGCCGAGCTCCTCTTCGAGGCGACGCACGCGCTTGTCCGAGAGGCCCTCGATGTCCGGCAGCAGCTCGGCGAGCTTCCGCGCGGCGGCGGAGGCCTTATTAAGGAGGTCGAGGCGATCGGCGCCCTTGGGGCGGGGGTTGAGGATCGGGTCGAAGCGCTTGCGCAGCTCGCCGACGGCCTGGCCCTCGTCGAAGACGGCGGAGCGGAGCTCCTGCATGAGCTCGGGCGGGCGCCCCGGGGCGCGGGCGGTCTTGCCCGCGGGGGGCTCCTCGTCGTTGGCCGGGCCGTCGCCGACGGCGCGCGAGAAGTAGTCGATCGCCTCGACGCTCGGGATCGTCTTGGCGACGCCGTCCCACTCGAGCACCTCGGGGGCGTGGCGCTCGATGGTCGAGTAGCTGATCGTGAGCTTGTCGACGGTGAGCTTCTTGAGGGTCAGCTCCTGGGTGCAGTAGGCGTAGAAGTCGCTGTAGCCCCAGCGCTCGTAGGAGCGGGAGGCTCGCACCTTGATGAGCGCCTCCGCGAGCTCGATCCATGACCGCTTGAAGCGCTGGGTCCGGCGCACGACCTCGAGCCGCTGGGCGTCGCCGCCGGTGCGCTCGAGCAGCTCGGCGAGGTCGTCGATCTTCTTCGTTCCCTTGGCCACGGCGCTCCTATAGCACACCGCCGCGGCGGCCTTTTGCTACCTTGGAGGGGTGGCGCAGGCTCCGCAGCGGACGCTCGAGGTGGGCACGCCCCCGGAGACGTCGCCGCCGGTGGCGCCGGGGACGGTGATCGACGGCCGCTACCGGGTGCTGGGGCTGCTCGGCGAGGGCGGGATGGGGCGCGTGTACGAGGCGGAGCTCCTCGCGATCGGCCGCCGCCTCGCGCTCAAGCTGGTCCGCCGCGAGGCCGGGATGGGCGAGGGGGCGGCCCGGGTGGTCCAAGAGGCGATCCTTGCGGGCAAGGTGCCGCACGCGACGGTGGTGCCGGTGTACGACTGCGCCGCGCTGCCGGACGGCCAGATCTACGTGGCGATGGAGCTGCTGCGCGGGGAGTCGCTCGAGCAGGCGATCGCGCGGCCGGTGTCGGCGGCGTCGGTGGTCCGGTGGCTCGCGGAGGTGGCGCGTGGGCTCGGCGCGGCGCACCGGGAGGGGATCGTCCACCGCGACGTGAAGCCGGCCAACCTGTTCCTGGGGCTCGGCGCGGAGGGGCAGATCCAGCCGCGGATCCTCGACTTCGGGATCGCCAAGCTCTTGCCGGGGGCGATGGGGGCGGACGAGCTGGTCCAGACGCGCGCGGGGGCCCTGCTCGGGACGCCGCACTACATGGCGCCGGAGCGGGTCCGCGGCGAGCCGGGGGGGCCGCGCTCGGACCTCTACAGCCTCGGCGTGATCTTCTACGAGGCGTTGACCGGGCGCCTGCCCTTCGTCGGCGGGAGCTACGCGGCGATCGTGGCCGGCCACCTGCGAGACCCGCCGCTCGACCCGCGCCAGGCGGCTCCCGCGCGGGCGCTGCCCGACGCGCTGGCGGCGCTGGTGCTCCGCCTCCTCGCCAAGGCGCCGGAGGAGCGGCCGGCGAGCGGGGAGGCGCTGGCCGCGGAGCTCGAGGCGCTGCTGGTCGCCGAGCCCGGGCTGGCGGAGCTGTGGATCGGGGCGGACGCCGCCCCGGCCAGCGCCGAGGCGGGGACGGTGCAATTGGGAGATGTCCTCGCGGACAGGTCCGGGGCGGGGACGGTGAAGCTCGGAGATGGCCTCGCGGACAGGTCCTGGGCGGGGACGGTGCGGCTGGAGGATGGCCCTGCGTACAGGTCCGGGGCGGG
>CAZMML010000060.1:0-10252 GCA_964567335.1 uncultured Nannocystis sp.
TCCTTGCCGCCGCGGCTGTTGGCGATGTCGATGAAGCGGCCGGGGATCTCCTCGACGTTGGTCAGCGCGAGGTTGCTGGCGATCTCGGCGTCGTCGAGGTAGTCGTAGAGGCCGTCCGAGCAGAGCAGGAAGGCGTCGCCCGCGAGGACCTCGAAGTCGAGGATGTCGACCTCGACGTGCTCGTAGACGCCGACGGCGCGGGTCATCGCGTTCTTGAAGCCGGCGTAGGGGCTGACGGCGAACTCGTCCGCGCGCACCTTGCCGCTGCGGATGAGCTCGTTCATCAGGCTGTGGTCCTCGGTCAGCGGGTAGACCACGCCGTTGCGGCTGAGGTAGATCCGGCTGTCCCCGACGTAGGCGATGAAGCCGCGCTGGCCGATCAAGAGGAGGGCGACCACGGTGGTGCCCATGCCCCGCTTCTCCGGCTCCTGCTGGGCCTTGTGGTAGATCCGGGCGGACGCCGAGTGGACCGCGTACTCGAGCAGGGTGCACAGCTCCATCTGCGCGGCGCCGTCGTAGTCGGCGATCCTCGCGAAGAGGTCGCGCTCGGCGGCGACGACGTCGCGGATCGTGTGCACGGCGATCGCGCTGGCGACCTCACCCGAGGCGTGACCTCCCATCCCGTCGGCGACGATGAAGAGGTTTAAGTTCTTATCGATGAGGAAGTTGTCCTCGTTATGGGACCGCTTTCGCCCGACGTCGGTCGCTGCCCAGTGCTTGATCTCCATCGCGTCCTCTGGAGGCGCCGGCCGGCTCGTCACAGCTCCGACGCTGCCGCCGAGAATACGGCATCGAGCGGGCGACGGGCGGCCTCTTGTGCGGCGAGTCGGCCGGGGAGGGCGTCGAGATCGCTCTGACCGACAGCGGCCCCGTCGAGCCATACCCCCTCCGGGAGGCCGGTCACCCCCCCCGGTCCGCGTTCGAGCTCAGGTTCGCTCAGGTCGCAGGTTTGGGCCTCCGGGGCCCCGTCGAGGCGCGCGAGCAGCTCGGTGGCCGCCGCGCCCCGCGCCTCGCGCCGCCCGCCGCCCCCCTCGCGGGCGAGCAGCCGCAGGTACTCGAGCTGGAACCCGAGCCGCTCGGCGACGCAGAGCCGCACCCGCAGCTCGCGCGCGGCGGCGGTCGTCCCACGCGCGATCACCTGCACCGCCAGGCGACCCGGGGAGTGACGACGAAACTCCAGGACGGGCCCGAGGATCGAGAAATTCGGATGTTCGTCGTGGTCGGCGAAGATCACCAGCCGGTGAGGTAGGCCGACCCCACCGACGAGCATTCCGGCGCGGACGGGCGGGCGGACCAGGCGGGGGCTCACGCCGCGGATCGCGGGGGCGGCCGGGCGGGCGATCACGCGTCCGCCGCGGATCCGCTGGCGCTCGCGCGCGACCTCGAGGCGGAGGCGATCGAGCGTGCTGCTGTCCTCAAAGGTGACGGTGCCCCCAGCGCCCGGGGGACCGAGGGAGAAGATCGGCGGTCTCCCGAGGTATCCGCCTGCGGCGGCGTGGTGGCGGCGGAGCGCGAGGCGACCGGCGTGGAGGGCCTCGTCCGCGCAGCGATCGGCGAGCAGATCGGCCTGGGTGTTGGTGTCGAGGCCGAGCTCCGCGGCGACGGCGGTCTGCGCGGCGGGGTCGCCGAGGCGGACGCTGAGGCGATCGCGGCCGTCGCGGTCGAGGATCCGCAGCGCCGCCTCCTGCTTGCCGCGGGCGGCCGCGCCGATCAGCCAGCGGAGGAGGCGAGCGTCGCCCGGCAGTTCGACCATGATGGTGGGGGCGAGGACGATCTTCACCGAGACGAGGCCGGCGTGATCGGACGCGAGGCGGCGCAGCTCGAGCCAGAGCGTCAGGGGGTTGCCGGCGAAGGGGTCGAGGTAGGCGACGATCTCGATCGGGGCGGCGGCCGGTCCGATCCGGGTGTCGAGCTCCGGGCAGGTCGCACGGCTCGCGGGGGCGCCCGCGAGGGTGAGGGCGAGGGCCGCGCTCAGGAGCACGGGCACACTGTGGCCGGGAAGCCGGCGGGGTTCAAGAGGATGCCCGCGTTGTGGTAGGCTCCGCCGCGTTGCTCCGCGCCCTGGTACACCTCATGGTCGCGTCCTCGCTGACGGCGGCGCCGCCCCCCGGGGATCCGCCGCCCGCCGAGGCGCGTACGGCCGAGGCAAGCGGACGCGAGTACGCGGGGGACGTCCAGGTCGAGGTGCCGGCGCGCGAGGAGACGCCGGCGCCGGCCGCGGGCGATCCGGGTGCGGCGACGGAGCCGGCCACAGAGCCGGTCGCGCCGAGGCCCGAAGGTCCGGTCGAAGAGGAGGACGACCTCGTCCCCTATGATCCGTTGGTGGACAGCCCTGAGGCGCAGCGCGCCCGGAGCTGGGTCCGCACCGGCGCGGTCTTCATCGCGGTCGGCGGGGTGCTGGCGATCGGGGGCGCCGCCATGGCGACGGCCAAGGTCAATTCGCTCGAGATGCAGAACGTGTGTGAGCCGCGGGGAGATCACGCCGGCAACGGCTGCCAGGAGGGGGCCCGCGATCGCGCCGCGGTGACGCTCGGCCTGCCGGGCGGCGTGCTGCTCGCGGCCGGCATTGCGATGCTGGTGGTCGGCAAGGTCCAGCAGCGTCGGCTGCGTGCGAGCGTGGGCCGCGGCCTCGCGCTGGCCCCAGGGCCAGGCCTGGGGCTGGGTCTCCGGGCCGCGTTCTGAGCGTCCGCTTGCCTTTCACCGGGGTTGTGAAAGGCTGGGGCTCTCATGCTTCTGCTTCGCTCCTTCAACGCAACGATCTTCACCGCGCTGTCGCTCGCGCTCCTCCCCGCGTGCGGCGACGACAAGACGACATCGACCGGCTCGACCGGCACCGAGGGATCGAGCGGGACCTCCGCGGGATCGACCTCGGAGCCGACGACGGGCGGGTCGACGACGACGACGACGACGAGCTCGCCGACCTCGAGCGGGACCACGGAGGCCTCGTCGACGGGCGAGCCGGGCAGCTCGAGCTCGACGGGGACAGGGCCGATCTGCGGGGACGGGGCAGTCGACGCGGGTGAGGAGTGCGACGACGGCGACGACGACGACACCGACGAGTGCCTCTCGTCGTGCCTCCTCGCGAGCTGCGGCGACGGCTTCGAGCAGGCGGGCGTCGAGGAGTGCGACGACGGCAACAACGACGACACCGACGCGTGCGTCGCGGGCTGCAAGGACGCGATCTGCGGCGACAGCTTCGTCGGGCCCGGGGAGGCGTGCGACGACGGTAACCAGGTCGACGACGACGCGTGCTCGAACGACTGCGCGTCCGCGAGCTGCGGCGACGGCGTCGTGCAGATGGGGGAGGAGTGCGACGACGGCGACCAGGACGACACCGACGCGTGCCTCAGCACGTGCCTGGCGGCCAAGTGCGGCGACGGCAAGGTGCAGGCGAACGTCGAGGAGTGCGACGACGGCAACCAGGTCGACACCGACACGTGCCTGTCGACCTGCAAGAAGGCCAAGTGCGGCGACGGCAAGGTGCAGGCCGGGACCGAGCAGTGCGACGACGGCAACCAGGTCGACAACGACGCCTGCAACAACATGTGCAAGTCGGCGACCTGCACGGACAAGGTCAAGAACGCGGCCGAGACGGACGTCGACTGCGGCGGCGGGAGCTGCCCGGCCTGCAACCTCGGCCAGGTCTGCAAGGCGAACGCCGACTGCGCGTCGGGGACCTGCACGAACGGGAAGTGCGCGAGCGGGTTGATGCTCCCGAACTGCACCGACGACATGAACGTCACCGCCACCACGGTCTTCAACAACGTGGTGAACTTGAAGTGCGGGCCCTGCCACACCGGGGTCGGGCAGTCGGGCGGGCTCAACATGAAGGACGCGGCGACGCTCAAGGCCAACACGGTCGGGGTGGCGTCGCAGTCGATGATCCCGCGGGTGACCGCGAGCAACATCGACCTGAGCTACTTGATCTACAAGATCCTCGGGCAGCAGCTCAAGGCGCCCGGCGGCGGCGGATCGTCGATGCCGCTCGGCGGCTCGCTCACCGACGCGGAGAAGTGCACCGTCATCAACTGGGTGAAGTTCGGGGCCAAGTGAGGCCGCCCCGGACGAAGCTCGGCGGCGCGCTCGCGCTGCTGGTCGCCTGCGCCCCGCCCGCGGGCGGGACGGGGACGACCGGGTCGGGCGGCTCGTCGAGTGGGTCCGGGTCGAGCGGGGCGCTGACGGAGGGCGCCTCGAGCGGGGCGCCGACCTGCGGCGACGGGGCGCTCGATCCAGGCGAGGCGTGCGACGACGGCAACGCCGAGGACCAGGACGCGTGCCTCAGCACCTGCGAGGAGGCGCGCTGCGGCGACGGGGTGCGGCAGATCGGGGTCGAGGGGTGCGACGACGGCGACGACGACGACGCCGACGCGTGCACGAACGCGTGCGAGGAGGCGCGCTGCGGCGACGGGATCGTCGGGCCCGGGGAGGCCTGCGACGACGGCGACGGCGACAGCAACGACGGGTGCCTGAACACCTGCGCGGTCGCGTCCTGCGGCGACGGGGTGACGAACGTCGAGGCGGAGGAGTGCGACGACGGCAACGCGATCGACACCGACACGTGCCTGACGAGCTGCGTCCGCGCGCGCTGCGGCGACGGGATCGTCGGGCCGGGCGAGGCGTGCGACGACGGCAACGCGGTCGACGACGACGGGTGCGACAACACGTGCAAGCCGGCGTCGTGCGGCGACGGCGAGCTGCAGGTCGGGGAGGCGTGCGACGACGGTAACGTCGACGACGGCGACGCGTGCCTGTCGACGTGCGCGCTCGCGGCGTGCGGCGACGGGGCGCTGCAGGTCGGGGTCGAGGGGTGCGACGACGGCAACGCGGTCGACGACGACGCGTGCAGCAACGCGTGCGTGGCGGCGACCTGCTTCGACCTGAAGGAGAACGGCGACGAGACGGACGTCGACTGCGGCGGTCCCTGCGCGGTGCTCTGCCAGTTCGAGGAGGGCTGCGCGGACGGGGGGGACTGCGTCTCGGGCGACTGCGTGGGGGGGACCTGCGCGAGCGGACAGGTGCTGCCGAGCTGCCCCGGCGACCTCACGTTGACGGCGGCCGACGTGTTCACGATGATCGCGGAGCCGAGCTGCGGGCCCTGTCACACGGGCGGGGAGATGTCCGGGGGGCTCGACCTGGGCAGCGCGGCGGCGCTGAAGGCGAACCTCGTCGGGGTGATGGCGCAGGGGGCCGAGATCCCGCGGGTGAAGCCCGGGGACCTCGAGCACAGCTATGTGGTCTACAAGGTCCTCGGGCTGCAGGACAACGCGCCTGGGGGCGGCGGCGAGGCGATGCCGCTCGACATGATGCTCCCCGATCCGGAGCTCTGCGTGATGATCGACTGGATCCTGGCGGGGGCGAAGTGACGCGCCCCCACGAACGCGCCGACGTGCACCTCCACGTCGAGCCCGGGCACCCGGACGCGGGGGCGCCGCTGCTGGGCTGGGCGGCGCGGGCCTTCGCGACGCTCGGCGCGGAGGTCGTGATCGCGGACGGCGACGACAACCTGATCCGCAGCCGCCGCCCCGACGACCCGGGAGCGCTGCCCTTCGTGGTCGTCGCGGCCGGGCTCCCCAACCTGATGCACGAGCTGGCGCACGCGGTGCAGGCCGGGCGCCTCGCCGACGATTATGGCTTCGACTACTCGCAGATCCCGCTCGACGTCGCCGACGCGTCGCGGCGCGCGCTGCTGTGGGACGAGCTCGCGTGCGCGGTGATCTCGTGCGCCCATGGGGATCCCGGGGAGGTGGACGCCTGGTTTAAAGAGCAGGTAGAGATCCAGGGCGTGTTCTACGGGCGCGAGGACGGCGAGGACTTCGCGTCCTTCGTGGAGGCGACGCGCGCGCGGCACCCCGGGGAGCTCGAGGCCCGGCTCGCGGCGGCCTACGCGGCGGTCGAGGCGGCCCTCCTCCGCGCGGGCGCGACCCCCGATCTTGCGAGGCCCGAGCGGCTCGGCTTCGACGGCCTCTGGGCGCGGTATCGCGCGGGAATGCGCGCATAATGCGCGGGTGGCCGCTTCCCGGCGCCACAGGAGCGCGCGGCTGCAGGTCCGTTGCAGGCCGGTGAAACCGCGGGGACACTCGCAGGGTCGAAGCTTGGAGGGCGATCGTGCGCGATTTCTTGAGCCTGGATCTCTTCTCGTTGGAGTTCGACGGGCTCGGGCTTCACATCGACGAGCTGGTCGAGGGTGCGATGAGCGTCAGCCGCGGGTGCCTCACCCGCATCGAGGCGCTCTGGCTCGGGCCGAGCGGCGCCAGCGGGGGCGGCCCCGGGGCGTGTATGTCGTCGGTCGTGGTCGACGTGGCGTTCCTCGCGCTGCTGGTGATCGCGGTGATCGCGGTGGTCCGGATCCGGCAGCGCGGCGAAGAGGGTCGCCTCGAGCTGGCGCGCCAGATGGTCGCACGCGGCCTTGAGCCGCCGCCGGAGCTCTTCCCGACCTCGGCGCAGGGAGATCTGCGCCGCGGGATCGTGCTGGTCTTCTCGGGCCTCGGCCTGCTGGGGGCCTCGATCGGGGTCTCCGGCCTCGGTCCCGCAGGCCTGGTCCCGGGCTTTATCGGCCTCGGCTACCTCGTCTCCTATCTTTGCGCGGCGCGCAGGAAGAAGGTCCCATGAACAAGGTCTCGTCGGTCGCGCTCTCATGGCTGGGGCTCGCGCCGAAGACGGCGCCGTCACTGGCCGATCTAGGGGACGAGGAGCTGGTCGCCGCGGCCGGCCGCAGCGGCGGGGAACGGGCCTTCGGCGAGCTCATCCGCCGCCATCAGGGCAAGGTCCGCGGCCTCCTCATGCGGCTCGCGAGCGACCGCAACCTCGCCGACGACCTCGCCCAGGAGGTGTTCCTCCGCGCGTACCGCGGCCTCTGTGGTTTCGAAGGGCGGGCCCGCTTCTCGACCTGGCTCTACCGGATCGCCTACAACGTGTACCTGAACCACCGCGCCCGCACGCGCGAGCACGCGGCGTTGCCGGAGAACTATGAGTCTTCGGCCATGTCCCCCGAGACATCCATGTGCGCGGCCCGCTCGGACCTCCGCCGCGACCTCGACGCCGCGATCGCGGGGCTGCCAGAGCGCTACCGGGCGGTCGTCATGCTCTACTCCCTCGAGGACGTTTCGTACCCGGAGATCGCCGAGATCCTCGACCTCCCGCTCGGGACGGTGAAGACGCACCTCCACCGGGCGAAGCGGATGCTGCGGGAGCGTCTCGACGGCTGGGGCGCCGCGGAGGCGCTCCCCGACGATGCCTGAGCGGCCCGCGATCCGTCGCTTGCGGGAGGCGCTCGCGGAGCTCGAGATCCCCTCGAGTACGCTCCGGCGCGACCCCTCGGGCGATTCGTGGCTCCCGCCGGAGCTCAAGGCGCTGGTCGAGCGGGACCCGGAGTGCCGCGAGGAGCTGCGACGCTTCGTCATCCGCGAGATCGAGCTCTTCGGCAGCGTGCGCGAGCGGCCGGAGGCGGCCTTCACGGCGCGGGTGCTGCAGGCGGCGCGTCCGGTCGAGATCGCGGGGGCTGGCCTCGACCCACGGGTGCGGAGCTGGATCCTCGGGCTCGCCTACGCGGTAGCGACGGTGGTCGGCTACCTGACGGTGGCCCCGCTGCTCGGGCTCGCGGGGCGCGAGGGCTGGCTCGCGGGGCTGCACGAGCGGCTCGGGCTCCCGACCGAAGGGCCAGGTCCCTGGGGACTGGCCCTTCTCGGGGCGGCGATCGTGGCGGCGCTGGCGCTGGCGCTGGTGCCGGTCCGTCGTGGCGGCTCGCGCACGCCGTCGGCGCCGCTGCCGCCGCAGGAGGGCTAGCGAGCCCGACGAGGCCCGATCGAAGCGCTGTCGCAAACAGCGTCGAGCACGCGGCGTGGCAGGTCCCGCGTTGCGGGGGACCCAGGTTCGCCGCCGGGCCGCGCGCGCTCGAGGGCGTTCGGGCCCCGCGAGCTTTCAGAGCGCTCAGTACCGCTGTCGGTGCTAGCCGAGGCGGCGGAGGGTGGCCTCGAGGCGCTCGAGGTCGCCGCGCAGCTCGACGAGGCGAGCCTCACCGCGGGCGACGACCTCGGGCGGGGCCTTGGCGCGGAAGCCCTCGTTGCCGAGCTTGGCGACGAGGCCGTCCTGCTCCTTGAGGAGCTTCTCGCGCTCCTTGCCGAGGCGCGCGCGCTCGGCGGCGAAGTCGATCAGGCCGGCGAGCGGCAGGATCACCTCGACGCCGCGGACGACCTCGGTCGCGGCCTCCTTCGGGGCGGCCTCGGAGGGTGCGAGGATCCGCAGCCCTTGTAGCTTGGCGAGGTGGGTGATCTGGGGGTGGAGGCGGTCGACGCGGGCGAGCGCGGCGGGATCGTCGGCGCGGACGAGGAGCTCGACGCGCTTGCCGGGCGGGAGCTTGAACTCAGCCTTGAGGCCGCGAGCGGCGGTGGTGAGGTCGATGAGCGCGGCGAGGTCGTCGCGCGCGGCCTGGGTGCGCGGGTCGGCGAGGAGCGCCCCAGCGAGCCCGACCGGGCCGGCCATGCGCGCCCCGGTCTCGGTCCAGCGGGGGAAGGCCGCGAGCATGAGGCTCGCCGGCTCGCCTTCGGGGCGAGGGAGGCGCTGCCAGATCTCCTCGGTGATGAAGGGGGTCAGCGGGTGCAGCACGCGGACCACGAGGTCGAACACCGTGGCGAGGGTGCCCTGGGTGGCGCGGCGGTCGGCCGCGGGGGCGCCCTCGCGGAGGTTCATCTTGGCGAGCTCGAGGTACCAGTCGCAGAGCTCGTACCAGACGAACTGGTAGACGGCGTGGGCGGCGAGGTCGAGGCGGAACTGGGCGAAGAGCTCGCCGACCTGGGCGGCGGTCTCGAGCGCGCGGGCGAGGATCCAGCGATCGGGGCCCGAGAGGGCGGAGACGTCGCCGGGCTCCACGACGGCGGCGCGGTAGGCCGCGAGCTCGGCGGGCCCGAAGTCCTCGAGGTTCATGAGGGCGAAGCGGGCGGCGTTCCACAGCTTGTTGCAGAAGTTGCGGTAGCCCTCGACGCGCGCGCGGCTGAAGATGATGCCCTGGTCCTGGCCGGCCATGGTCGCCAGGTAGAAGCGGAGGCTGTCGGCGCCGAAGTTGTCGATCAGCTCGACCGGGTCGACGACGTTGCCGCGCATCTTGGCCATCTTCTGGCCGTCCTCGCCGAGCACCATGCTGTGGAGGAAGACCTGGCGGAAGGGCACGTCGCCGCCGAAGCGGCAGCCGAACATCATCATCCGGGCGACCCAGAAGAAGAGGATGTCCCAGCCGGTCTCCATGAGCGCCGTCGGGTAGAAGCGGCGCATGTCGGCGGTGTCGTCGGGCCAGCCGAGGCAGGTCAGCGGCCACAGGCCGGAGGAGAACCAGGTGTCGAGGACGTCGGGGTCCTGCTCGATCGAGGCGGAGCCGCAGCGGGCGCAGCGCGTCGGATCGACGCGGTCGACGGTGATCCCGCGGCACTCGCTGCAGTGCCAGGCGGGGATCCGGTGGCCCCACCAGAGCTGGCGGGAGATGCACCAGTCGTGGATGTTCTCCATCCAGCGGAAGTAGTCGGCGGTTCGGTGCTCGGGGACGAAGCAGGTCTTGCCGGCGCGGACGGCGACCAGGGTGGTCTCCGCGAGGTCCTTGGTGCGGACGAACCACTGGTCGGAGGGCAGCGGCTCGCAGACGACCCCGGTGCGCTGCGAGTAGCCGAGGTTCAGCTTGTGCGGCTCGACCTTGACGAGCGCGCCGGCCTCGCGCAGCGCGGCGACGACCGCGGCGCGGGCCTCGGCGACCGTGAGGCCGCGGAAGGCCGCGGGGGCGCTGTCGTTGATCCGCCCGCGCTTGTCGATCACGCACACCAGCTCGAGGTCGTGGCGCTTGCCGACCTCGAAGTCGTTGAAGTCGTGGGCCGGCGTGACCTTGACGGCGCCTGTCCCGAAATTCATGTCGACGAGGATCGCGTCGCCGACGATCGGCGCCCGCCTGCCGGTCAGCGGCAGGATCACGTGGCGGCCGATCAGGTGGCGGTAGCGCGGGTCGTCGGGGTGGACGGCCACCGCGGTGTCGCCGAGCATGGTCTCGGGGCGGGTGGTGGCGACCACGAGGGACTCGCCTGTGCCCTCGACCGGGTAGCGGAGGTGCCAGAGCGAGCCCTCGGACTCGCGGTGCTCGACCTCGAGGTCGGAGAGCGCGGTCTGGCTGGCGTGGTCCCAGTTGATCAGGCGGAAGGCGCGGTAGATGAGGCCTTGCTCGTGGAGGCGGACGAAGGCCTCGCGCACGGCGCGGGACGAGACCTCGTCCATGGTGAAG
>CAZMML010000061.1:0-10242 GCA_964567335.1 uncultured Nannocystis sp.
GGGTGGGATGGGGTCCGGCGCTCATCTGCAACCAGAGGAGCCCGACGCAGGAGGGCTCCTCGGTGAAGCCTGAGCGCCGGACCCCATCCCACTCCGCACGCGAGCGGCGTGCCGGCACTCAGCCCGCACCCGCACGAGCGGGGGCATCCGCACCGCCTCTAGCGGCGCGAGCGGCGGCGGCCGAGCCCGAGGACCCCGAGCAGGAGCAGCCAGCTCGGCGGCGAGCTCTTGGTCGCGCAGGCGCAGCCCTTCTCGCCGCCGGTCTCGCCGCCCGTCTCGGGGCCGGTGGAGCCCGCCGAGCTGCTCGACCCGGGGCCGACCGAGGTGCCGCCCTCGGTCGGCGAACCGGTGGTGATCGGACCGGTGTCGGAGTCGCCGCTCGAGCTGCCACCAGGGCCGGCGCAGGCCGACCCGGGGACGGCGTCGTCCTCGGTCCAGGCGGGCTCGGGGGGGGTCGAGCCGTCGGGCACGGTCGCGTCCTGGCGGAGGTAGCAGGCCGGGCACAGCTCGTAGCTCGCGGGCGGGTTGCCGGCGAGGTCGGCGACCTGGATCGTCAGGCAGACGTCCGTGGGGGCCTTGCCGAGCAGCTTGTCGGCGGTGACCGAGATCGTGAGGACCGACGCCCCGCCGGTCCCGAGCGCCGAGCGGCCGAACGCCGCCGGGATCGGCCCGAGCCCGTCGGGGTCCCAGGTCGCGGTGAAGACGGTGCGGGCGTCGGCGACGCTGGCGCCGTCGACGAGGTGCACGTAGAAGGTCAGGTCGCTGTCGTACTGGCAGTCGCCGCCGCTCGAGACGAAGTCGCCGTGGTCGTAGATCGCGAAGAAGGACCCCTCGGTGACCGGCGTCGGCGACGTGTCGTCGGCCGCGCTCGCGGTGAAGGTCAGCATGGAGGGGCCGCAGCCGCCCGACTCCTGGCAGAAGTCGCCGGCGATCACGACCGTCTGTCCGGGCGCGGGCGGCGGGTCGACCCGGGCCGCGAGCGCCGCGCCCGCGACCGCGTCCGCGGGGACGAGGGCGGCCGGCGCGCCGTCGACGGTGACGCTGACGCCGGTGAGCGTGAGCTCCTGGCCGAAGAAGAGCACCGCCGCGTTGGCGGGGAGGCCCTCGCCGTCGGCGGGGACGCTGCTGGTCAGGCCGGGCGGGAGCGGCTCGCAGGCGCGCGCGGGAGCGGGGGCGAGCGTCCACGCGAGGCCGAGGGCGGCGAGGGTGAGGGGAAGCCGGCGGGTCACGCGGCTGGTGTTGCAAGGGGTGTGCCGCCGCGGGCGAGGGCGTCGGGGCTCGGACAGCATCGCGCGTCCGCGACCTGACAGCGCCGCCATGACGCGGGTGTCGCGGCCGTCAACATCCGCGGAGCAGCAGCACGAGCGAGGCCAGGAGGAGGAGCCAGGCGAGCGGCGAGCCGACGAGGACGTAGAGCCGCGTGGTCAGCGGGAGGCCCGGGGCCCAGGCGGCGGCGATCCGGAGGTTGCGATCGCCGAAGTAGCGCGCCGCGAAGTCGGGCGGGAGCTCCTCGGCGGCGAACCACACGGCGCCGCCGAGCTCGGCGACGCCGACGACGGTGGAGTGCTCGGCGCAGCTCGGGCACGCGATCCGCAGCGTGTACGAGTCCTGACCGGGGTAGGAGCGGGCGGCGTAGAAGACGTAGTAGACGGCGCCGCAGGGGCAGGTTACGGCGCTGTGGTGCAGGTGCCCGCTGGCGCGGAGCCGTCTCCCGTGGGACCCCATGAAGGCCTCAGTAGCGGTTGTTCGGGTAGCCGGCGATCCGCGCCGTCAGGCGGGCGGAGAGGTAGGGGCTCGCCTCGCCGAGCGCGGCGAGGATCCGCCCGGCCTCCTCGCGGTAGGCGGCGATCTTGGGCGGCTTCCAGTAGTGCGGCGGCGGCTCGAGGTTGACGATCCGGTCGGCGAGCTTGACGAGCCAGACCTCGCGCGGCTGGTCGCGGATCCGCCGCAGGCTGTCGGCCATCGCCTGGTCTTTGGGCAAGGAGGGATCCTTGCTCAGGGCGGCGACCCCGGCGGCGACGGCCTCGCCGAACGCGGCGGCGAGGGCGGCGCGGTCCACCTTGGTGTCCTCGATGGTGTCGTGCAGCAGGGCGCAGGCGAGGGCGAGGTCGGGCCGCTCCTGCGGCTCGGCGGCGAGGGCGGCCTGGACCTCGGAGGCGACCTGACAGACGTGGAGCAGGTAGGGGAGCTCCTCGCCGGGGATCTTCTGGCCCTGGTGGGCCTCGGCGGCGAAGCGCGCCGCGCGGAGGTAGAGATCCGTGGACCAGGGCGGGGTCGGCATCGACGGCGATGATATCCTCCGCGGCGATGTCGGGGCCAGACCAGGCGGCGCAGATCGCCCTCCGCTCGTTCGTCGCGGCGCGCTGGGTGATGATCGCGCTGGTCGGGCTCGGGTGGCTCCTCCAGGCGCTCGGGCCGGCGATCTTCGCCCGGATCACGTCGTGGTTCCCGCCGCCGCCCGAGCCGGTCGGCACCGGGATCGTGGTCGTGTCGCTCGCGCTCGCGAACGTGGCCGTGAGCCGGCGGGTGCTGGCGCGTGGCCGCGCGACGACGGCGATCGCGGGCTTCAACCTGCTCCTCGACGCGGCGGCCCTGACGGCGCTGCTGGCGCTCTCCGGCGGGGTCAGCAACGCGTTCACGACGATGTACTTCGTGCCGATGGCGCTCTCGACCCAGCTCTCGCCGCGCTGGACCTGGGCGGTCGGCGGGGCGTGCCTCCTCGGGTTCGCCAACCTCTTCGTGCTCGGACCGGCCCTGGCCGGGCCGCCGGGCCACGAGGCGCACTTCCTCGGGCACCTCCGCGGCATGTGGGTGGCGTTCGGGATGTCGGCGGCGCTGATGATCTACTTCCACCACCGGATCGCGCTGGAGATCACGCGGCAGCGCGCGGAGGTCGATCGCCTGCGCCTCGCGGCGCAGTCGGACCGGCAGCTCGCGGCGCTCGGCACGCTCGCGGCGGGGGCGGCCCACGAGCTCGGCTCGCCGCTGAACACCATCGGGGTGCTGGTCGGCGACCTGCGGGCGATGGAGCCGGAGGAGCAGGCCGAGGCGATCGCCACGGTCAAGCAGGAGCTCGGGCGCTGCAAGCAGATCCTCCAGCAGATGTCGTCGCCGGAGGTGCGGGTCGGCCGGCTGGCCGCGGCGCTCGACGCCTGGCCGCTGATCGAGCTGGGGGACGGGCTGCGCGCGCTCGGCCCGGAGGTCGAGCTGCGCGCCTCGGCGGCGGCGCGCGCGGCGACGACGACACAGCCGCGCGAGGTGGTCGGCCAGATCCTCCGCGCGCTGGTGTCCAACGCGCAGGCCGCCTGCCGGGCCAAGCCGGGCGGCGGAGCTGTCCGCGTCGAGCTCGACGTCGAGGGCGACATGGCGCTCGTCCGCGTCGCTGACGAGGGCGTCGGCATGCCGCCCGAGGCGCTCGCGGCGGCCTTCGACCCCTTCTTCTCGACCAAGCCGGAGGGCGAGGGCATGGGGCTCGGGCTCTTCCTGGTCCGCGCGCACCTGCGGCAGCTCGGCGGCAAGGTCGAGCTCGAGTCGCAGCTCGGGCGCGGGACCACGGCGAGCGTCCGCTTCCCGCTGCGCGAGCCCCTCCGCGAAGGTGCGACCGAAGGTCGCGGGCGCTGAGGCGAAGGGCGGGGAGACTTGCCCCAAGGGCAGGTTTGCGGGAGGCTCACGGGGCGAGGAGCGGATGTCGGCCGAGGGAGAGAGCGCCAGCGTCGTGCTGGTCGTCGACGACGACCGGGCCTTCTGCAACGCGCTCGCGGGCGCGCTGCGGCGGCGCGGGCACACGGTGGTGGTGGCGCACGGCTACGACGAGGCGGTCGCGGAGGCGGAGGCGTGGTCGCCGGACCGGGCGGTGATCGACCTGCGCATGCCGGGCCGCGGCGGGCTCGAGCTGGTCGCGGCGCTGCGGCGCCTCGACCCGGCGCTGGCGATCGTGGTGCTGACCGGCGACGGGAGCATCGCCACGGCGGTCGAGGCGATCAAGCTCGGGGCGACCCACTACCTGACCAAGCCGGCGGACCCGGACGAGATCTTGCGGGCCTTCGGGCGCACGGAGCCGGTGATCGAGGAGGCGCCGAGCCCCTACGCGGCCAAGCCGCTGGACGAGCTCGAGTGGGAGCACCTGCAGCAGGTGCTGACCGACTGCCGCGGCAACATCTCGGAGGCGGCGCGCCGCCTCAACATGCACCGCCGCAGCCTGCAGCGGAAGCTGGCCCGCGGGCGCCCGAGCCACGAGCCGGGTACGCCCGAGGGCTGAGGCGCGACGGCTCAGGCGCCCGGCTCGCCGAGGATCACGAGCGCGGAGCGGACGCGGGTCTGGTGATCGACGTAGGTCTCGAGCGCCTCGCCGACGGAGATCGCGTAGTGCATCGCGCCGGCCGCGAGCTCGCCGCGGTGACCATCGAGGACCTCGACGACGCTCTCCTCGTAGGCGACGCGGACGGCGTTGCGGCGCGAGGGGTCGCCGCCCTCGGCGCAGTCGCCGGCGCAGGCCCAGGGGCAGGCGTCGTCGACCCGCGCGAGCGCGAGCGGCCAGAGCAGGTCGCTGGCGTCCTCGAGGACGTTGCGCAGGGCGGCGACGCGGACGCGGCCGAGGACGTCGTAGAGGACGAAGTGCTCGCGGGTCGCCTCGCCCCCCACGTCCCACCCGCCGGAGAAGTAGACCTTCGCGCCGGGCTGGAGCATCGCGTCCGGGTGCTCGGCGAGGTCGATGTCGGCGCTGATCGTCTGGTCGATGAGGTCGCCCTCGGTGCAGTCGAGCGCGACGTGGAGGACGCCGGCGGACCAGCTGAAGGCGGCGAGGTTGCACTCGGCGACGATCGAGCGGGTCGGCTGGACGAACACGTCGGGGGCGCCCCAGGCGCCGTAGGCGACGCTCATCGCGGCGGTGGCGCCGGGGTCGCGGTCCTGGCACGCGGGGGGGAGCAGCGCGTCGCCCTCCGTGGCGCCGCCGCTGCCGCTGCTGCTGCTACCGCCCTCGTCGCCCTCGGTGTCACCCGAGGAGCCGTCGCTCGTGCTCGGCAGGAAGATGCCGGTCTCCATGTCCGGCTCGTCCGCCGACGACGGCGACGGCATACAACCAGCGGCCATCCACATCACGGTGAGGGATCGGGCGAGGATCGTGCGCAGCATGCCCTCCTCGGAGCACGCGCGGTGCCAGGCCAGGTCCGCGAGAAGGTTCGAGAATTCGTCGGAGGGAGGAACGCGCTGACAGCCCTGTCGCGGTCCCGCTATGACAAAAATAGCAGGGCGAATAGACGCGTGCGGGCGCCGTCCAAGCGCTTCACGCTCACTGTGCGCGGACGACGGCGCGGAGGCCGGCGGAGGTCGGCGAGCTGAGCGCCGCCCACGCCGCGCCGTCGACGCTCGAGCCGATCTGGCCGCCGTCGCCGACGGCGATGTACTGCGCGGCGTCGCTGGCGACGCCGAAGAGGTTGGTGGTGAAGGGGGAGAGCCGCGCGGTCCACTGTACGGCGCCGACGGAGCCGAGGATCTGGCCGCCGCCGCCGACGGCGATCCACCCGGCCGGCCCGAAGGTCAGGGCCCGCGGGTCCGCCGCGACGCCGAAGGTCGGGGCGCTGTTCCAGGTGATCGCGTCGCCCGAGGTGGCGGCGGAGACAGGGCCGAGCAGGACGAAGTTGGGGGCGCCGTGGGCGATGGTGTCGTAGCGGGTGCCGGTCGCGCCGGGGTCGATCCGCTGGACCCACCCGGCGTCGTCCTGCCAGGTGAAGGCGCCGAAGGTCATCAGGTCGGCCTGGTAGAAGCCGATCGCGGCGAGGGTGGCGCCGTCGCTGGCGAGCCCGCGCAGGAGGTGCTTCGGGGCGGGGAGGTCGGGGCGGGTCCAGGTGACGCCGTCGTTCGACTCGAGGGTCTCGGCGCCGCCGCTGTAGTCGCCGCCGACGGCGAAGAAGCGGGTCCCGTGGCGGACGACCGCGAAGAGGTCGCGGCTCGAGGGGGAGGAGGCGGGCTCCCAGTCGACGCCGTCGAGCGAGGTGAGGATCACGCCGGCCTGGCCGACGGCGACGAAGCGGCCGTCGCCGTGGGTCACGGCGTTGAGCGCGACGGACTCGCCGGAGGTCGAGAGGGTCCAGGCCGCGCCGTCCGGCGAGCGCAGGATCGTCCCGGCGTCGCCGACCGCGACCCACGCGACCTCGCCCGCGGGGGCGGTGTCGCTCTCGCTCTCCGTCTCACCGGGGACGGGGAAGTAGATGCAGCCGGCGGCGAGGAGCGCGGGGAGGAGGACGCGGGCGAGCATGGCCGCTGGACGGTAGCCGCGCGCGCGCGGGATGTCGAGCGGCCGGGCTCAGTCGGTGAGGGTGCCGTCCAGGACCGCCTCCAGGTAGGCGAGCGCCTCCTCCTCGTCGTCGAAGGTGCGGTAGGCGCGATCGCTGCGCTCGAGGCGGTGGAGCTGCAGCTTGCCGCTGAAGGTGCGCACGAGGACGGCGCCAGCGGCGAAGCCCTCGAAGATCCGGGCGCGGAGGGGGCCGATGGCGGCCTCGAAGGCGGGGTCGGTGCGGAGGGGGCCGGCGCGGAGGTCGACGAGCTGGGCGCAGCGCGGGCGATCGACGCCGAGCGCGGTGATCCCGTCGATGAGGTCGAGGTGCGAGCCGCGGGCGTCGTCGAGCGAGCGGTAGGCGAGATCGGTGCGGACGAGGCGGACGATCCTCCCGCGCCGCTCGATGCGCCAGAAGGTTGGGTCGTCCGGGGCCATGAGGACATGCTAGCTGGTCGGTGGCGCGGCGGGGAGGTGGACGGTGAAGCGCGAGCCGCGGCCGAGGACGCTCTCGACGGCGATCGAGCCGCCGAGCTCGGCGCAGTAGCGGCGGCAGAGCGCGAGCCCGAGCCCGAGCCCGCCGTAGCGGCGGCTCGGGGAGTCGTCGACCTGGACGAAGGGAGAGAAGAGGGCGCCGAGCTGCTCGGAGGGGATCCCGATGCCGGTGTCGCAGACGTCGAGCCGGACGCCGCCGCCGGCCTCGCGCGCGGCGATCAGGTCGATCCGCCCGCGGTGGGTGAACTTGGCGGCGTTGCGCAGCAGGTGGCGGAGGACGTGCTGCAGGCGCGCGGCGTCGGTGCGGAGCACGCCGAGCTGCGGGCCGAGGGTCAGGGTGACGTCGATCTCGGGGCGCGAGAGCTGCGCGCGCGCCAGCTCGGCGAGCTGGCGCAGGAAGGGGGCGAGCTCGAGGTGGGTGAGCTCGAGGCCCGCGCCAGACTCGAGTCGGGTCATGTGGAGGATGTCGTCGATGTGGGAGAGCAGGTGGTGGCCGGCCGCGCGGACGCTGCGGAGGTCGGCGAGCAGCTCGGGGGCCGCCGGGCTCTCGCCGCCTTCGAGGAGGTTGTCGATGTGCAGCTCGGTGTACCCGAGGATCGCGGTCAGGGGGGTGCGGAGCTCGTGGCTCATCACCATCAAGAAGCGGCTCTTGGCCTGGCTCGCCGCCTCGGCGCGCTCGCGGGCGCGGACGAGGAGCGCCTCGGCCCGCTCGCGCTCGCCGATCTCGACCCGCAGGAGCTCGTTGGTCCGCCGCAGCTCGGCGGTGCGACCCTCGACCTGGCTCTCGAGGTCGGCGAGCAGGGCCGCGACCTGGGCCTCGGCCTTGACCCGGGCGTCGATGTCCTCGATGACGCCGATCACCTGCCGGAGCTCGCCGCGCTCGGCCTCCGCGAAGAGCGTCACCCGCCCCCACTGCGGCCCGATCGCGGCGGCGAGGCGGAAGCTCACGGGATCGGGGCGCCGGGCGGCGAGGGTGGCGGCGAAGAGGGTGTCGAAGGCGGGGCGGTCGACCTCGACGACGAGCCCGCGCGCCGCGGTCCCGGCGACGCCCTCGGGGTCGAGCCCGAGCCAGGTGCAGAGGCTGCGGTTGACCTGGACGAGCGCGCCCCGGGGGTCGCAGCGGATCATGCTGACGGGCGAGGCTTCGAAGAGGAAGCGGAAGCGCTGCTCGCTCTCCCGCAGTGCCCGCTCGACGCGGACGCGGTCGCTGATGTCCCGCGCGACGAGGAGGATCGTGCGGGCGGCGCCCTCGCCGCGAGCGACGACGGTGAACTCGACCGGGACCGGCGGGCCCTCGCGGCGGAGGAAGCGGCCGCGGGCGGTGATCGGGACGTCGACGTCGAGGCGCTCCCAGGTGTCCTGCGCGGCGGCGCGGTCGTCGCCGCGCAGCGTCTCCTCGAGGGCGAAGAGGTCGAGCCTGGTCAGCTCGTCGACGGCGTAGCCGAGCATCTCGGCGGCCCGCTGGTTCGCGCCGAGGATCGCGCCGCGGACGTCGTGCACGAGCACCGCGTCGGCGGCCCAGGCGCTGTGGTCGGCCCACGCGCGGGTCGACGCGAGCGCGGCCTCGAGGGCGGCGACGCGTTCGCGCAGCGGGTCGAGATCGGGGTCGCGTCGGTCGCTCATGACCGCGTGTGGGCGAGGTTAGCAGGGAAGCGGGAGCCCTTGGGGCGCCTGCGTTCGAGAGCCTCGCCGCGCGCGCTCATGCGCCGGCGAGGGCGAGCAGGCCGTCGCGCGCGAGCGGGTCACGTGGGGCGACCTCGAGGACCTCGCGGAAGAGCCGCGTCGCCTCGGCGGCGCGGCCGAGCTGCAGCAGCGACCAGCCGAGGCCGGCCTTGACCTCGAGGGCGCCCGGGTAGGCGTCGAGCAGGCGCCGGTAGCCCGCGATCGCCGCGGGGTACTCCCCGCTCATGTATTGGACGTAGGCGAGGCGGAGCGTCGCCGTGTAGTTGAGGGGATCGCGGCGAAGGACCTCGCGCGCGAGGCGGGCGCAGGCGGCGTAGTCGCGGTCGGCGAGGAGCGGGCCGAGCGCGCCGAGGCGGGCCTCGATCGAGTCCGGCTCGCTGCGCAGCGCCGCGGCGTAGGCCTCGGCCGCCTCGCGGTGGCGGCCGAGCCGGTAGAGGAGCCAGCCGCGCCGGAGGTGCGCGAGGTAGCTGTCCTGGAGCGGCACAGGCAGGCGCTCCAGCGCCGCGAGGGAGGCGGCGATCTGTCCGCCCTCCTCGCTCTCGTAGGACTGCTGATAGAGGGCGGCGCCGGCGCTCTTGAGGCCCTGGCTGATCGCCGGGCTCGCGGCCTCGCTGGCGTCGCCGAGGTCCTGGGCGCGGAAGCGGCGGCGGATCGCCGCGATCCAGCGCCGCGAGCGCTCGGTCAGGCGGAACTCGTCGTCCATGGCGCGGCCGCGGAGGGTGAGCACGCCGAGGTCGGCGCCCTGGAAGCGGTAGTCGCCGGGGCGGAGGATCCGCAGGAAGAGCGCCTCATCGTCGCTGAGCGCGCGGCGCGAGTGGTCGCGCCGGACGAGCTCCAGCTCGCCCTCGGCGTCGAGGCGATAGACGCCGGTCGCGGGGGCGGCGGTGACGAGCGCGAGGCCCGGCTCGGTGTGCTTGAGGGCGATCTGGGCCGAGGCGTCGAGCTCGTCGTCGTCGGCCCAGCGGGCGCTTATCGCGTCGACGTCGAGCTCGAAGTCGACGCCGCTGAACTCGAGCAGGTGGAAGAGCAGCAGCGGGACGTCGGCGTAGGCGAAGGCGACGTGGTTGGTGATCGGGGAGGCGCCGGTGATCCGCGGGTTGAGCTCGCCGAGCCAGAGCTCGCCGGTGTCGAGGTCGATGAGGAAGTCGAGCTCGAAGTAGCCGCGGTAGCCCTCGGCGCGGAGCTGCTCGCCGATCGCCCGCGTGTGGGCGCGGGCCAGCTCGCGGAGCTCGGGGGTGAAGGCGCCGGGGAAGGCCTCGTTGCCGCACCAGCCGCCGCGGTAGGGGGTCAGCTCGGGGAAGCCGATCAGCTCGGTCATCAGCGGGCCGACGAGGGTGCCGCAGCGGGTGGTGCAGGCCTCGATCGCGGCGCCGACGCAGCGGATCCGCTTCATGACCTTGACCTCGCCGGCGGCGTCGATCTTGGCGGCGTGGCGGTCGAAGTCGGCCTGGTCGCGGATGAAGTAGGTGGTGTTGCCGCTGTCGCCGAAGGGGAGCTGGACGACGAGGTCGTCGCCGAGGCCGGCGGCGTCGGCGAGGCGGCGCAGCGCGGCGTAGTCGGGGGCCGGGCCGAGCGCGCCCGGCACCGAGCGGACGCCGGCGCGCTCGCCGAGCCGGACGGTCTCGACCTTGTCGTCGACGCGCCGCCGCAGGGCCGCGGGGGGCAGCCAGATCTCGGCGCCGAGGCGGCGCGCGAGCTCCTCGGCGCGCTCGTCGAACATCAAGAAGAGCAGGGCCGGCGCGCCCCGGGCCTTGAGCTGCTCCTCGACCTCCGGGTGCTCCAGGAGGTAG
>CAZMML010000062.1:0-7871 GCA_964567335.1 uncultured Nannocystis sp.
CAATTGTCAACGGCACCTGCCAGCTCCCGCGCGGCGTCGTGGCCCGGCCGCTGAAGGAGCTCGGCAGCGTCACCTACCGCCTGCTCGCGCGGCGCGGGGCGGCGCTGCCGGCGGCCGCGGCAGAGCTCCACGCCGCGCTCGTGCGCGGCGTGGCGGGCGGGCGCGAGGGCTGAGCGGGCGCGGGCCCGCCGCGCCGCGCGTCACTGCGGGAGGACGACGACGTCGTTGATCGCCTTGATCGCGGCGCCGGCGGGGTACGCGTAGGACACGTACTGGGTGAAGAAGCCCTGGGTCGCCGGCGAGCCCCAGCCCCACACGGTCACGCCGAAGGGGTTCGGGCTCTCGATCTCGTGGCGGCCGTTGGAGCAGTTGCCTACGTCCATGAAGTTGCCGGTGACGAGGTCGATGCGGGTGTATTCGAAGTCGGCCCCGATCGGCTGCCAGCCGCCGAGGACGCCGGAGCACTCGAGGGTGACGTCGGCGAAGGCCCCGTCCTTCTTGCCGCGGACGACGACGAGGTTGGTCTCGGAGTAGGTCGGGTCGGTGAAGAAGACGTACTTGTCGAGGTACTGGGCCGCGGGGACGACGTTGACCCACTCGGGGTCGCCGATCCCGCCGAAGCTCTGCCCGCCGGTCATGTAGCCGGCGAGGTAGAAGGGGTGGTCCGAGTCCTGGCTCTCGACGATGTAGCCGCCGGGGGAGTCGAACTCGACGACCTGGCCGAGGTTGAGGGTGTCCGGGGCGCCGGGCGGCTTGGCGGGCGACCAGGTGAGGGTGGTGCCGTTCACCATCCCGACGACGCGCCAGGGCGGCGACTCCTCCTGGCCGGCGCGGTTGCGGTAGCGGACCGCGACGTACTTGCTGCCGTTGGCCTTGACCGGCGGGATCTGCTGGTGCGCGCCGTCGCAGGCGTAGGCGTTGGGCTTGACGTTGAGGCACGAGGCGCCGCCGAACACGCCGACCCGCTTGGTCGAGGCGAGCGGCGAGCCGGTGAGCTCGGTCGGCTGCGCGAACTGGATCGTCTGCCCGCGGTTCAGGTTGTACTTGATCGGCACGCCCGCCGGGCCGCCCATGACGCCGCCGCCGCCGGCCACCGCGACCTTTGGGTCGAGGGTGATCTCGGTGCCGTCCTCGTCGGCCACGACGACGAAGAGCGGATTGGCCTGGGCGACCGCCTGGCTCTTGAGGTAGGCGTTGATCGCCACGTAGTTGGTGTCCCACACGCTGGTCGGCAGCATCAGGGTCGCCGAGGTCGCGGCGACCGAGCCGCCGCCGTAGGGGAGCATCTGGTAGGCGGCGACCGGGCGGTCGGTCGAGATCCGGAAGGCCTTGCCGAAGCCGGTGCCGACGACCTGGGTCTCCTGGGCGACGCCGCCGCCGGGCACCGGGCAGTCCGGGAATCCGCCTGGCCCACGGGACAGGAAGACGATCGCGACCTCGTCGGGCGGGAGGCCGGCGTTGGCGTCGTAGGGCGAGTAGATGATGTTCTTGCCCTGGCCGGTCGGGATCCGCGTGAAGTTCGCGACCGGGAGCACCTGGCCGTTGTACTCGACGTTGATGTGGACCGGCTCGTTCCAGGTGTTGGCGATGAAGGCCGCGAAGCAGGTCCCTGAGGCATCATTGATTAGCTCGGTCTTGACCGCCCAGAAGTTGCACCCCTCGCTGCCCTTCAGCAGCTCGGCCGCCTCGCAGGGGGTCATCGGGGTGCAGGTCCCGTCGACGCAGTAGGTCCCGTTGCCGCACTGCTCGATCACCTGGCCCTCGCAGATGACCTGCTGTAGGTCGTCCGAGCAGGTCAGCGGCTGACAGGGCGGCGGGTCGGTGGTGTTGCCGGTCGAGCTGCTGGTGTCGGTGGTCGTGTTCGTCCCGCTCGTCCCGTCCGTCGTCCCCGTCCCCGGCCCCACCGAGGTCCCCGAGCTGGCGTCGGTCACCGACACGGCCTCGGTCATCGACCCCGACATCGAACCTCCGGTCGGGTTGTCCGTCGTCGGGCCCGACTCGGTGGACCCCATCGACGTGTCGGTCGCGTTCGTCGTCGAGAGCGTGGTCCCGAAGGTCGTCGAGGTCGTGGCCGATTCGGTCGCGCGGGTGTCGTCGTCGCCGCAGGCGGCGAGCAGCGCGAGCGCGGTGCAGAGGCGATGCTGAAGCTTCATCCCACCACCTTAGGGGAACAGGTCCGATATTGTCATCGCACGCTTCCGCGCGGCGCTGGCGTGCGCCCAGCGGGCCAGGGAGTGCCGGACGATCGTGGATCGGTGTGTCGGCACTTGCCCGTCGTGCTCGCCGGACGGAGGGACGTGCCGGCGACAGGCGGCGACAGGCGATGCTCAGGGCGGCCAAGCACAGGTCGCTCGCAGGCGCCCCGATGACGCTCCACCTGCGTAGCGATGTGCTCGACCGCCGGTCGCCTAGAGCCCGAGGCCGGGGTGCCACACGGGGCGCGACCCGCGGGCCCGCTCCATCGCGGCGAGCAGGTGGAGCGCGCGGAGGCTGGTGCGGATGCAGGCGAGCTCCGCCGCGTCCTTCTGGGCCGGGGTGATGAAGACGTTGTCCTGGCGGGTGGCGTACACGGCGCAGACGGCCCCGGCGGGGAAGCCCCGCAGCGTCGCCAGGGTGAAGAGGCACGAGGCCTCCATCTCGAGGTTGCTGACCCCCTGGCGGACGAGGCGACCGATCACCTCGGGGTCGTCCGGGGGGAAGCCCTCGATCCGGCGGCCCTGGGCGCCGTAGAACCCCGCCGCGGTCGCGGTGATGCCGACGTGGTAGGTCGCGCCGACCGCCTCGGCCGCGGCCGCGAGCGCGAGGACGACCTGGGGATCGGCGACCGCGGGGTAGCCCTCGTCGACGTAGGCCCGCGAGGTGTTCTCGAGGCGCAGCGCGCCCTTGGAGATCACCAGGTCGCCGAGCTCGATCCCGGGCTGGAGCGCGCCGGTGCTGCCGCAGCGGAGCATCACCGGCCGATCGACGCACTGGCAGAGCTCGACGATCGCGATCTCGGTGCTCGCGCAGCCCATGCCGGTGCCGACGACGGTGACCCGCAGGCCCTCGTGCTCGCCGGTGATCGAGACGTACTCGCGGGAGCTCCGCTCGAGCTCGACGCGTTGGAAGGTCGCGGCGACCTTGCGCGCGCGTTGGGGGTCGCCGACGAGGAGGATGTGCCGGGCGACCTCGCCGGGCGCGAGGCCGACGTGGTACTGGCGGCCCTCGGCGTCGCGGACGCGCTCGGCGGACTCGTACCCCTGCTTCACGGCGCTCACCGGAGGCACTCGTCGAGGTCGGCCTGGAGCTCGCTCGGGAAGTCGGCGCAGTCCTCCTCCTCGTCGCCGTACTGGGTGAGGCACTCGAGGCGGGCGAGGTCGGTGCAGGTCTTGCCGTTGAGGCAGGCGGCGAGGCGATTGGCCGCGCCGGCGCGGCAGTCGAGGTGGGCCTCGTAGTCGGCCGACTGGGCCTTGAAGAGCGACTCGACGCAGCCGCGCTCCGCCTCGTCGGGCGGGAACTCGGCGAGGCACTCCTCTTCGGAGGAGTAGAGGAGGACCTTGTAGCCGTCGCAGGCGCAGGTCGCGGCGGCGGCGGCGGCGGCGGCGTCGAGGTAGTCGTCGACGTGCGGGCCGATCCCGCAGCCGACAGCAGCGGACAGGACGAAGAGGCCGATCAGGCGCTTCATGGCAGGTGGCTCCCGGGCCCGCTTTCGGGCCGCGAACCATGAAGCTATCAGCCGGGGGCGCGGGCGACAACGGCGCCGCTCTCAGGTACGCTCCCCGGCGAGGATGAATGCTCACGTCGTGGTTTTCGGCCTTCGTCTTCACCCAGGTCGTCGAGGTCCCGATCTACACGCGCGCGCTCGGACGTGAGCCCGCTCCTGCGGGCGTGTGGCGGCGGATCGGCCTCGGCTTCCTCTGCTCGGCGCTGACGCACCCCTATGTGTGGTTCGTCTTCCCCCAGGTCTTCTACTACACGGAGACCTACCAGCGCCTCGGGGAGCGCTGGCCCGCGCTCCTGGACTACCGCTACACGATCTTCTTCATCGTCGCGGAGTCCTTCGCCGTGCTCGTGGAGGCGCTGCTGCTGCGCGCGGCCGGGCTCCGCCGCGCGCTGCTGTGGGCGCTCCTCGCCAACGCCGCCAGCGCCGGCCTCGGGATCGTCTCCCGCCGCCTCTTCGGCTGGCCCTGAGCCTGTACGCGGAGCCATGGCCGATCGGTCACGCGTGGCCCGGCCTCAGGGGGCCGGTCCGCGTCGGCCGCGGCCCCAGAACGCGGGCCAGGTCGCGATCAGCGGCAGGGCCATCATGAGGACGGGGGCGGCGTTGAAGACCGCGTTGACGCGCACGCCGTGGGAGAGCGAGAGCGCGGTGTCGAAGGGGGCCCACAGGACCAGGCCGGTGAGGACGCAGAGCCAGGCCCAGCGCTCGCCGCGGGCGAAGGGCCCGAGCGCGACCCACACCTGCGCCCCGGCGGCGCCCGCCATGGTCGCGCCGAGGACACCCATGATGAAGTCGCGGAAGGCGGCCGCCTCGGCGGGGAAGTCGGCGCGGCCCCACAATGCGACCCCGACGCGCTCGCGGTGCCAGGCGAAGAGCGGCGAGTCGTAGCCGAACGCGACCGCGTAGCCCGCGAGCGCCTGCGCGGCGAAGCCGAGCGCGAGCAGGCGCGACCAGCGGCGCAGCGAGGGAGAGGCGGCGTCGCGTCCGGGCATCGGTCACTCCGCGCAGAGGCGCAGGACCTGGGCCTCGGCGCCCTCGATCTCCGGGGTGAGCTCGCTGCAGATCTTCGCGGTCGCCCGGTCCGCGAGGAGCACCGCGGCGGCCCTCGCGCGGAAGGCAGAGGCGTCGACGGCGGCGTCCTCCGCGGCCTCGACGCCGATCTGCGAGCCCTCGCCCGCGAGGGTGACCACGGCGCGGCCGCTCGCCAGGACATCAGGGCGGCCGCGGGTGAGCTCGCGGACGTCGACCCTCGCGCCCTCGCGCGCCTCGATCAGGAGCTCGCCGCTGGCGCCGAGGACGGTGACGCGGGTGGTGTCGGCGGCGTAGACGCCGTCGAGCGCGGGGACCTCGAGGGTCGCGCTCGGCGTGAGCGTGAGCTCGGTCTGCAGGTTGGGGTCGATAGCGATCGACAGGACGTCGCCGCTGTGCACCTGGGTGAAGAGGCGGTCGAGGACGTTGGCGTCGCCCGCGAGGCGGACCGTGATGGTGTCCACGCCTTCGAGCTCGGGGCGGACCCGCACCTCGACCTCGAAGGCGCCGAAGACCTCGATGCGATCGAAGCGGGGCACCTCGCGCGAGGTCTCCGCCGGGCGCCCGTCGCCCTCGAGCACGCAGCCCGCGAGCGCGAGCGAGAGCCACGAGCGACGCGTCACGCGGGCAGGATACCCCGAGCCCGCGCCCGGCCGGAAGGCCGTCAGCTTTACCGCTCAGGCCCCGCTGTGGCAGCCTGGATCGCATGAGAACCCGCGCTCATCCGCTCACCTCGCTGCTGCTCCTCGCGCTCGCCTGCGGCGGCGGCAAGGGAGGGTCCGATGAGACCGCCTCGGGCACCAGCGAGGGCACGAGCGCGGGCACCGAGGTCCCGACGACCAGCGGGAGCAGCAGCGGCGGCGCGGCGGGCCAGCGCCCCAACTGGCACGAGGACATCGCCCCGCTCGTCACCGAGAACTGCGTGAGCTGCCACTACTCCGGCGGGATCGCCCCCTTCTCGATGGAGAGCTACGCCGACACCAAGGACTGGGCCTCGCTGATGGCCTTCGACGCCGCCGAGGGGCTGATGCCGCCCTGGCACGGCATCGAGACGCCTGAGTGCGCCCCGCCCTTCCCCTACAAGCACGACGCGCGCCTCAGCCAGGAGGAGAAGGACCTGCTGCAGAAGTGGTCCGACATCGGCGCGCCGGAGGGCGACCCGGCGCTCGCCGCCCCGCTCCCGGACCCGCCCTCGCTCGACCTTCCGAGCCCGACCAAGACGGCCGCGGCGACGGGCTCGGTGACGGTCGAGAAGGTCGGCTCGACGCTCGACTTCTTCCACTGCCTGACCATCGACCCCGGCAACGATCAGAGCGTGTACCTCAACGGCCTGCAGGTGATCCCGGGCAACCGCGCGATCGTCCACCACGTCCTGATCTACGTCGACGCGGCGGGCGACTCGGCGAGCTGGCCCGGCGGGGTCAAGGAGAACTGCGGCGGCGGGGCCGGGGTCGGCGGCGGGCAGCTCATCGGCGGGTGGGTGCCCGGCTCGCTGCCGATGGAGACGCCGCTCGACGTCGGCACCGAGCTGCCGCCCGGGACCCGCCTGATCCTCAACGTCCACTACCACGCGACCGGCGCCGGGCCCGAGACCGACAAGGGCACCGCGCTCGCGCTCCGCTGGGAGACGGTGGAGCCGAAGTGGGTCTCCTTCTTCACCCTGATCGGCGCGCCCGGGATGAGCACGCCGCTGACCGGGCCGCTGCTGATCCCCGCCGGCGAGAAGGACCACGCCGAGGAGTACGAGTTCATCGTCGCGCTCAACGGGCAGTCCTTCCCCGACATCGTCGACGTCCGCGTGTGGTCGGCGCTCAACCACATGCACAAGGTCGGCGTCGACATGCGGGTGTGGCTCGAGGACCGCGACAGCGGCGCCGAGACCTGCCTGCTGCACACCCCGCGCTGGGACTTCAACTGGCAGCGCTCCTACGCCTTCGACTCGCCGATCGACACCAGCGTGCGCGTGCGCGCGGGCGACAAGGTCCGGATCCGCTGCGTGTACGACAACACGCTCGACAACCCCGGGGTCGTCGAGGCCCTGGCCGAGGCCGGCCTCACCGAGCCGATCGACGTCAAGGTCGGCGAGGGCACGCTCGACGAGATGTGCCTGACGGGCATCGGCGTCGCCGTCAAGAACGGGCTCTGAGCCGGCTCAGGCGCACCAGCAGCCGGGCGGCGGCACGCGCAGCGAGAGGCAGGTCAGCGCGCCGTCGGCCCGGTGGATCTCCGAGAGCTCGAGGATCGTCAGCGGCGCGCGCCCGCGGAGCGCCGCGATCGTGCGCGGGGCCGCGGCCGAGACGAGCAGGCGCTCGCCGAGCGCGAGGACGTTGCCGCCGGGGGCCTCGCCGGCCTCGATCACCTCGAGGCCGTCGAAGTGGCGCCGGTCGAGCGCGGTGACGTCGAGGACGATCGTCTGGTCGTCGACCACGGTGACGGCGCTCTTGAGGTGGAGGCCGCGCGCGACGGGGATCGTCCGCAGCTCGAGCCCGGCCCAGGCGGCGAGCTCCTCGGCGCCGGCCAGGTCGGTCCGGCCCGAGAGGCCGACGAAGAGCCAGGGCCCGACGCGCAGGACGTCGCCGCCGTCGAGCAGGCCAGGTCCGGCCATGCCGGTGACCTCCAGGCGCCCGGCCAGCGCGGCCGCGACGGCGTCGCACTCGCCGCGCCGCGAGGGCGCCCCCGGGCGGGTGATGAAGGCGCGGCCGCCCTGCACCACCGCGGTGTCCTCGATGAAGCAGCAGTCCGGGTGGGCCTCGTCGGCCGGCAGGCGCTCGACGGCCACGCCGCAGGCCTCCAGGGCGGCGACGTAGCCCGCGTGCTGCTCGCGGGCGCGGGCGAGGTCGGGGACGTCGGCGCCGGTCCGGAGGCACTGGGGGAAGGAGCCCGGGACTCCGCGGACGAGGGCGAATGTAGGGGCGCGTCGGGGCATGGCGGGTCCAGGCGGGCATAGCAGAAGCGCGCGCGCCTTGATATGGTCGCGGCGATGTCCCGTCACTTGCTCGTCCCCGTGATCTCGCTCCTCGTCGCCTGCGGCGGCGACTCGACCGCGACCGAGAGCGAGTCCGACTCCGCCACCGCCGGAACCACCATGGCGACGGCGAGCACCACCCAGGCGACCACCCAGAGCGGGACCGCGAGCGAGTCG
>CAZMML010000062.1:7881-10207 GCA_964567335.1 uncultured Nannocystis sp.
GCAGCACGGCCGGGCCGGTCGGTTTCACCGCGACCGGCGGCGGGACGGGCGAGGGCTCGTCGTCGTCGGCCGGATCGAGCGGCACGAGCGCGACCACGGCGCCGCCGTCGACGAGCGACGCGTCGGCGTCCAGCGAGGGCTCGTCGGGGGGGCCCCAGACCGGCGACGTCAGCACGAGCACGTCGGGCACGACGGGCACGACGGGCACGACGGGCACGACGGGCACGAGCACCGACACCTCGAGCACGAGCGAGGGGTCGAGCACGAGCGGGACGAGCGGGTCCTCGAGCACGGGCGAGGGCTCCTCGAGCACGGGCGAGCCGCCCTGCGAGCCGGTGCCGCTCGTCGGCGACACGCCGGTGCCGGCGCTGGTGTCGTGCCCGGGCGTCAAGGCGCAGAGCGTGTGGTGCCTCTTCCTGACCGACGTCGCGGTGATGGCGGTGGGCCTCGAGGACGGGGTCGCGTGTCAGGAGAAGACCCTCCAGGACCAGCTCGGCTTCACCCCGACCGCGTCGATCGCGGTCCTCGACGAGGAGACGCTGCTGATCTGCGACGAGACCGGCGGCTTCACAGGGACGCTGACGAAGATCTCGGTGGCGACCGGCGCGGTCGAGCCGCTGCCGGTCGACTGCGCCGCGGTCACCCACGCCGCCGGCCACCTGCTCGTCTACGACTCGATGCTCGGCGGCACGGTCCGCGTGTTCGAAGACCTCGAGGCGGTCCTCGCCGACGAGCCGACCCACACGATCGTCGAGGACCCGCCGCAGACCCGCAACATCGCCGGCCGCGGCGACACCCTCTTCACCGCCTGGCACTCGGACGACCACGTCGGCCGCTTCGGCGTCCCCTGCGGCGAAGAGCTCGGCGATCTCGCGCTCGAGAATTACAGCGAGTGGATCGGCGGGCTCTCGGTCACGGCCGACGACGTGCTGGTGACCCTCAAGGTGCTGGGGCAAGAGCAGCTCTTCACCTTCAACGCGACGACCGGCAAGGCGATCAGCACCGTCCCGCTGAGCTTCGACGGCTTCGTCCAGCCGCGCGGCCTCGCCTGCTTCACCGGCTCGCCGTGAACGCGCCGGTGCGGCGCGGCGCGGCGTCGCAGGCGATCGCCCGGACGATCGCGTCGGCGTGCCGCGCGTTGGGTGAGGCGCTGGGCGAGGCGTTGGCGCGTCCAGCCGCGCCGCTCCGCGGGGTCCTGCGAGGGCTCTGCGGGCAGGCCGTGAGCTCCGCGGGGGACGACGTGCTGGCCGACGTGTCTGCGCAGGTCGTCCTCGCGGCGCTGCTCGGCGCGCGCCTGGGGCCGGGCGTCGCGGAGGGGGTGGAGCTGGCGGCGCTGCGGCGCTGGCCCGCGCTGGCCGGGCCGCTCGCGGAGCTCGAGCGGGCGATCGCGGGGGTCGAGCGCGGGTGGTCCTTCGAGTTCTACGAGGAGATCCTCGCCGCGCTCGACCCTCGTTCGCGGGACCAGGCCGGGGCCTACTACACGCCGCTCGAGGTCGTGCGGATGCAGGTCGCGCTGACTCGAGAGGTCCTGGAGGAGATCGCGGGGCCGCTCGGCTTCGCGGATCCCGGGGTCTTCACGATCGATCCTGCCTGCGGGGTCGGGACCTACCCCTGCGCGATCATCGAGGACGCGGCGGCGCGGGGAGGCGCGGCGGGCCTCGCCCTCGCCGCCCTGGAGGTGATGCCGGGGGCCTGCGCGCTGGCCCGGATCCGCGTCGCCGGCGCGCAGCGTAGCGCGGGCGTCGAGCCGCCGGCCGCGCTTGCGATCGTCCAGGGTGACACGCTCGCGGGGCCGATCGAGGACGGACCGCTGGCCCCGAGCCTGCCTCGCGGGCGCCTCCGGGTGTGCATCGGCAACCCGCCCTACGAGCGTCAGGAGCAGGCGGGCGCGGGGCGGCGCGGGGCCTGGGTCCGCTTCGGACGCGAGGGAGAGGTGCCGCCCTTGGTCGACTTCTCGCCCGGCCCGGGGGCGGGTCGGCACGCCAAGAACCTCTACAACGACTACGTCTACTTCTGGCGCTGGGCGCTCAAGACGGCGGTGGAGGGGTCCGAGCGCGGCGGCGTCGTCTGCTTCATCACCGCGTCGAGCTTCCTCCGCGGCCCGGGCTTCGTGGCGATGCGCCGGCACATGCGCGCGGTGCTCGACGCGCTCTGGATCGTGGACCTCGGCGGCGACGCGCTCGGGCCGCGGCGCTCCGCGAACGTGTGCGGGGTGAAGACGCCGCTCTGCGTCGCGCTGGCGCTGCGGCGGCCCGGGCCCCGGCGCGAGGGCCCGGCCGCGGTGTGGTACTGCCGGCTCCCGGACGCGCTCGATCGTGCGGCGAAG
>CAZMML010000063.1:0-3548 GCA_964567335.1 uncultured Nannocystis sp.
TTGGTGACGTGGTAGGTGTGCTGGTTCCAGATCCGGCGGGTCCGCACCCACGAACCCTTGGCGCTGCCGAAGATCCGGAGGCCCGACTGCTTGGTCCCGTTGCAGGTGAGCGCGTAGGCGTTGCTGCCAACGACGATGTCGGCCTGACCGTCGTTGTCGACGTCTGCGACCAGCGGGTACTCCCATAGGGTCCCCGTGGTGTTGCACGTGGTCGGGATCAGGTTGGTGCCCGTCGCGCCGTCGTACATCCACAGGTTGTGCTCGTCGGAGTAGATCACCTCGGCCTTGCCGTCGCCGTTGAAGTCGAAGACGGACGACCCAGTGACGGCGCTCGAGCAGTCCTTGGTGGTCTTGAACCACAGGTCGATGTCGGCGTTGGCGACGTTGGGGTCCATCATCTTCTGACCGCTGAAGACGATGTAGCCGACGGCGCCGGCGGCGCCGACGTCGGGCACGCCGTCCCCGTCGAAGTCCGCGACGGTCGGGGGCCCGCCGCCGTACTCGGAGGCCGCGTTGCAGAAGGTCTTGGTCGAGATCCCGTTGTTGATGTCGACGCCCTTGCGGATCACCTTCGCGCCGCCGGGCTCCTTGGCGTCGTAGTGGATCAGGTTCATGGTGTGGGGGCCGGCGCTCGAGATAACGACGACCTCCGGGAGCCCGTCGAGGTCGAAGTCGCCGACGCCGTGGTAGCCGACCGGGATCGCGTTGACCCCCTGGGTGAGGTCCCAGAGGACGGTGCCGTCGGCCCTGTAGGCGCGCTGACCGTCGGTGATATCGAGCAGGCCGTCGCCGTCGAGGTCGCTCATGCCGCTGAGGCGCTGACCCCAGCTCGTGGCGGGGCTGAGCTCCTTCTTGATCGCGCCGGTCTTCCCGTCCAGCAGCGTGAAGCCGATCAGGACCTCAGGGGTCCCGTCCTTGTCGACGTCGCCGATCGCCGGGTGGTTGTAGCCGCAGTGGACCTTGGTCGTGTCCGGCTGGGTCCACAGCGTCGAGCCGTCGGCCTTGAAGGCGATCGCGCCGGTGTTCTGGGCGACCGCGTCGCAGCAGCTGTTGCCGTTCGGTCCCGGGTTCATGCAGCCGACGATCTCGGGCACGCCGTCGCCGTCGAGGTCCGCGGCGGCGAGCCCGGCGCCGGGCTGGGTGACGTTGGCCTTGGACCACTTGTCGACGATCTGCCCGCCGACGATCGAGATCGCGTGGAGCGTTCCCTGCTTGTAGTAGCCGCCCGCGGTGAAGGTGCTAAAAACGATCTCGGGGATGTCCTTCTCGTTGACCTTGCCGTCGCAGTTGTCGTCGTCGAGGTTGACGACGATCGGCGCCATCATGATGTCCGACGAGTAGGGCGGCGCGACCTGCTGACCCCAGTAGTGCTTGAGGACGATCCCGAAGTCGTCGACCGGCGGCTTGACCTCGCACTTGGGCAGGCAGGTGATCGGCTCGCCCTCCATCGGCTCGACCCCGTCGGGGCACTCCGGCGGGGCGGGGAGGCACTTGCCGGTGTCGAGCGAGACCCCGCCCATGCACATCGGCGGCTGCTCCATCTCGCCGAGCGAGTACTCGCAGTACTCGTTGTCCGCGCAGTCGGTCGCGTCGACGCACGCGTTGCCGGGGACGACGCAGGTCTGGAACGAGCACACCTCGCCCATCGCGCAGCAGTTGTCGGTGCAGGCCTGGTTGATCGGGCAGCAGAGCTCGCCGATGCACACCCCGTCCTCGCAGGTCTCCGCGCAGCTCGGGCCCATGTCCGGCCCGGGGCCGCTGCTGACGCCCATCGTCGAGTCGGTCGTCGCCGCGCTCGTCGAGGGGCCGCTCGTGCCGGTCGAGGTCCCCGTGGTCCCCATCGTCTCGCCGATCGTCCCCTGGGTGTCGGTCCCCTGGGTCGAGGTCGGCGCGCTCGTCGACGTCGAGGTCGGCGCGCTCGTCGACGGTTCGCCCGTCGTCCCGGTCCCACCTGACGAGCCGCCTCCTGTGGTGCCCCCGCTGTTGTCGCCGCACGCCGCCATGACCACCGCGCCAGCCACAGCGGCCGCGCGCGCCCCCACCGTCCGATTCCACCGCATATCGCTACGAGAGCACGGAGACGACGCCCTCGACAAGCGGCCGGTCGGCCGCGCGCGGTCGCGGCCGCGAGCGCCTGCGAGGGCGTCTCCTCGGGCCTGCGGGCCCCGGTCCGAAAAATGTCCGAAAGGACATCTCCTGGCGCCGCCGTCGAGGCGCACCCGCCGCTGCGGCGAGGCTCAACCTCGCCACAGTCGCCGGAGGTAGCGCCAGGCGATCGGGAGCATGAAGCTCGCCGCCGTCGGCGCCGGCGCCGCGATCGAGGCGGCGCGCCGCGCGGCGCCGCGGGCGGCGGACGCGATCCCCGCGAGCGCGGCCTCGCGGGCGCGCAGCGCCAGGCCGACGTTCTCCCGGTGGAGCGCGACCTCCCAGGCGCGCAGGCCAGGGCGCCACGCGGTCGTGATGTCGCCGGACCAGTCGACCGCGCTGCGCGCGACGAGGCGTCCGCCCTCGCCGTGGGTGACGATCTCGCCGCCCTCGAGGAGGGCGCCGAGCTGGTCGAAGACCTCGTGCGCGTCCTCGCGGACCCGCTGCCACAGCTCGCCGACGTGCCCGAGCTCGGCCGCGGCGGCTACGGCCTGTCCCTCGAGGAAGCCCTTGATCGCGGCGAACTCGGAGCGCAGCGCCGCGTCGGGGCCCGCGGCGAAGGAGACCTCGCCCTCGACGCTCGCTAGCATCCGTTCGGCGAGCGTCGGCGCGAGCGCCGCCGCCGCCGTGACCTCGCGCTCCTGGTCGTTGAGCCAGGTGCCCGCGTCGACGAGCTCGACGCGAGCCACCCAGGTCAGACCCTGGGCCGCCGGGATCCACTGGCCGAGGAGGGGCGCCGCACCTTGGTCATCGTGCTTCACAGGTCTTTGATCGCGGTGAAGAGGCCCGCGATCGCGTCGAGGCCCGCCTTGACCATCGCCATGCGGTGCTCGCGCGCCTGCGTGACCGCGTCCTTGTGCGCCGTCCACAGCGCGGCGTCGAGCTCGCCCTGCGCCGAGGGGAGGATCTGCTGGGTGTCGCCGCCGAAGTCGATCCGCGTGAAGGCCCGCAGCGCGACCTCGCCGGTGAAGCGCTTGGTCTCGGGGTTGAAGGCGGCGTGGCCGATGTCCGCGCTGACGTAGGTCGAGACCTCGACCGCGCCCGCGTCGTCGAGCGCGGTGTGCAGGCGCTTCGAGAGCTTGTCCGCGAGCCCCTGCATGCCGGCGGCCAGCTTGACCTTGATCGCCTTGAGCGGCGAATCCTCGAACACGCCGAAGCTCACCGTTGCGACCTCAGGCGCCGACGACGACTCGGCGGAGGCCGGAGCGACCGGCGCCGCGCCCGCTGCCACCGGTGCCGCCGCCGTCGACGACGGCGCTGCCGTCGGCGCCGGGGGCGCCGGGGGGGCCGCCGCCCCCCCCCCCCCCCCCCGCCCGGGCGCCCCCCCCCCCCCCCCCCCCCCCCCCCCCCGGGGGCGGGGCGGCAAGAGAACGCCGCGCCGTCAGGCGCCGCGGTGGAGGGGG
>CAZMML010000063.1:3558-10205 GCA_964567335.1 uncultured Nannocystis sp.
GCCGTCGTCGCTACCGGCGCCGCGCCCGCCGCCGTCACCGGCGCCGCGCCCGCCGCCCCCGCCCCCGCCCCGGAGCCCGCCGAGGTCCGGAGCTCGAGGACCGGACGCGGGAGCGCCTGGGCGTCGTCGACGACCATCGCGCGGACGGCCGGGTCGCCGAGGATCACGTAGTTGCGGGCGTCGTTGTTGGCGGTCCAGTCGTTGGCGATCTCGGTCTCGGAGATCGTCGCGTTGTTGTACTTGAGGTCCTCGAGCTTGCCGAGCAGCCCGGCGGAGAGCTCGCCGAAGCGGGTGCCGAAGTAGTCCATCGCCGAGCCGACCGGATGCCCCTCGAGCAGGCGCCGGGTGAAGCTGCGGAAGACGCCGATCTGGTGGCCGACCTTCGGAGCGTAGAAGGAGCAGCCCCACGCGCGCTCGACGTGGGCGATCGCCGCCAGCGCGCCGCCGCGCGGGTGGCTGAGCATCCGCCGCGGGAGCCCGGCGATGAAGTTGCGCGGCGCGATCGGCTTCGGCACGCCGCTCTTGTGGAAGAAGGCGTCGAGCTTCGGGGTCCCGCCGCCGTAGCACGCGAAGATGAAGTGGATCAACCCCGCGAGCCGCGCGCCGTCGCCGAGGTCGTCGCCCGCGAAGTACATGTCGTGCGGGACAGGTCCCGAGAACTTGCGCGGCCCGGGCCAGTCCTGACAGAGCAGCGCGCCCTGGTGGGGGAGCTGGCGGGGGTCTCCGTTCGGGAAGCCCATGCCGTGGCTGGCAGTGAAGAGGACCGCGGGGGTCTCCGCGCCGCCGAGGACCTTGGCGAGCTCGGCCTTGGTCGCCTGGGCGGCGGACCGGACGTCGAGCGACCAGCCCGGAGCGACCTCGCGGATGTACTTGTCGAGGCCGGTGATCAGGCCGTCGGCGCTGAGGTTGGTGGCGGCGTCGTCCTCGTTGCGCACGCCGAAGAGAGAGACGCGGCGCTTGAGGCGGACCCCGCCGGTCTCGGCCGCGACCACGCTGCGCGCGTAGTTCTGGTACTCGTCGAGGGTGTCGAAGTGGATCCGGCCGACGGCGTGCTGGAGGTCGAGGTGGGCCTGGAACTCGAAGGGGATCTTCTCCGGATCGCCGACGATCAGGAGATAATAGGGCATCCGGTCGGGATCGACAGGTCCCGAGTTCGGCGCCTTGTTGCGGGCGAGGAACCCGGCCTTGCGCTCGTTCGGGCGGTACCCGAGGCCGCCGGAGAGCTCGCGGTAGCGGACCGGGTTGACGCTCGCCGCGACGGCCTTGCGATGGTCGAGGAGCGGCGCCAGGGCCTCACGAACCGCGGGGTCCTCGTCGTGGGCGAAGATCACGCCCCACCCGCACGCCGCGAGGTCCTTGGGATCGATGCCCTCCTCCGGTGCGAAGTGCTGGCTCTGCTCGGCCTCGTGGCGATCGACGGCCTCGCTCGTGGCCTCATCGGGCTTTTTGCCCTGCGCCATCTCGACGAGCGCGTGCGCCGGCAAAGGTTGCAGTAGGTAGCCGCCGGTGCTCCCGTCGACCCCGTTGAACACAAAGATGTCGTCGCCCGCCTGATCTGTCATCCGCGGCCCCTCCGCCCCAAGACGGTAGGGAGGTGCTCTCGCGCTGTCCAGCGCCCCAGGACCGCGCGGCGGGCGGCCCCGAGCGACGCGCAATTTGTCACATCCGCGCCGCGCGGTGGCGACGACGATTGCACATACAGTCGTGGACATGATGCCCGACGACGACGAGACCGAGCGCGCGCGCGGCCTGCCGCGGCGCGAGTTCCTGCGCCTCACCGGCGCGGCCCTGCTCGCCGGCTCCGCGTGCGGCGACGACTCGATCGCCGCTTCGGACGCGAGCTCGAGCGGCTCCTCCGGGAGCGGAAGCGACGGCGTGAGCGGGAGCAGCTCGAGCGGCGCGACCCCGACGACGAGCGGCGCGATCACGACGAGCGGCGCTACCGCGGACAGCACGACGAGCGGCGACGCGACCACCGACGCGAGCTCGAGCGGGAGCACGGGCGACGCGGCGGACATGGGCGCGCAGCCGGACGCGTGCGCGGGCGAGGTCGTCTCCTTCGCGCCCGACGAGCTGACGCAAGACCTGGGGCGCTTCCCGCTGGCCGTGATGGCGGGCGCGGTCCGGCAGGAGTCGGTCCTGCTGCACAGCTTCTCGGAGACCTCCGAGGAGGCGCTGCTGCGGGTGTGGCAGCCGGGAGAGGAGCCCGGGACGGTGCGCCTGATCCGCGAGCTGACGGTCACCCCCGACGACCAGGGCTTCCTGCGGCAGCTCGTCGACGGGCTCTGCCCGGGTCAGTGGTACCGCTACGGCTTCTTCGCCGTGGAGCAAGGCGCGCCGGTCGCCCGCGGGATCCTGGGGGAGTTCCGCACCGCGCCCGTCGACGACGCGCTCGAGCCCCTGACCATCGCCATCACGAGCTGCAACGACACCGACAACCGCCCCTGGCCGGCGCTGCTGGTCACGAGCGACGAGTACTACGACCTCTTCCTGCACCTCGGCGACATGGCCTACAACGACGGCGACATGACGCTCGCCGACCTCCGCGCGAGCTGGAAGGACTACCTCCGCGTCGAAGAAGGGGGGGTCGCGCAGGGGATGGCGCTGGCGTACTCGCGGGCGGGCCTCTACTGCACGCTCGACGACCACGAGGTGGTCAACGACTTCGACCCCGAGACGATCGACCCGCAGCGGCTCCAGGACGCGCTCACGGCCTACTTCGAGGCGATCCCCGTGACCGACCAGCCCATGGGCTTCCGCGTGTGGCAGAGCTTCCGGTGGGGCAAGACCGCGGAGATCATCGTCCTCGACTGCCGCACCGAGCGCCTCCCCTCGACGCGGCTCACCGACGACCCGATCTACATCAGCAAGGAGCAGATGGCGTGGCTCAAGGAGCGGCTGACGACCAGCCCTTGCCACTTCAAGATCATCATGAACTCGGTGCCGATCACCGACATGCCCGCGATCCCCTGGGACCTGCTCCCGAACGATCGCTGGGAGGGCTACGCGGCGCAGCGCGCGGAGCTGCTCACCTTCATCGCCACGCAGGACATCCGCAACGTATGGTTCCTGTCGGGCGACTTCCACACCTGCTTCGTCAGCCAGGTCCAGCCCGGCAGCGAGGGAGCGCTCGGAAAGACCCGGGAGATCGCGGTGACCGGCGGGAACACCAACACGCTCGGCGACTTCCTCGAGCCGCCGCAGTTCGCCTTCGGGACCTCGCAGGCGCACGGCTGCGTGCTCACCTTCGACCCCGCCGCCGACGAGGTCATGGTGCGCTTCATCGACGCGGACGGTCAGGACGCGTACAGCGCGACCCTGACGCAGAAGTGAGCCCCTCGACGAACCTGTCCTCACGGTCATCTCGCGCGGCGCTCGCTCCAGGACGGCGCGGACATGAACGCTGAGGATCCGCACGCGCGGCGTGTGGGCCGTTGCGCGACCTGCGACCGCTGATCGTAGCGACGATGAACGCGATGCAGATCCCCGAAGGCCCGGCCCGGCTGATGCCGACCTCCATGCTCAGCACCGGCGCGGAGGACCTGGACGAGCTCCCTCGCGAGCTCGAGCTGCGCCCGCTGTCCGGAGAGGTGCCGCAGGACCTGTGGGGGCACCTCTTCATCGCCGGGTCGATCGCCTCGGTCGGGCGACCCGCGTTCACCGGCGAGGGGACGGTCTACCGCTTCGACCTCTCGCCCGGCGCCATCCGGCTGCGGCAGAACCTGATGCGGCCGCCCTGCCACTTCGCGGACCACGCGGCGGCCAAGTACGGCGAGGTGATGCGCTTCCGCGACGTCGGCCTGTCGCGGATCTCGCCGCTGCTCGGGGTGCGCTCGACGCTCAGCAACTCGCCGATCCCGCTGCGCGACCGCATGATCATCACCACCGACGCGGGGCGCCCGTGGGAGTTCGACCCCATCACGCTCGAGCTGGTGACGCCGATCGGCAAGGGGGACGAGTGGCTGGGGTCGATCCCGGTCCCGTGGCCCTTCCCGCTGGTGCTCAGCACGGCGCACCCGGCGGAGGACAGGGAGACCGGCGAGTTCTTCACCGTCAACTTCTCGAACCCCGCCCCGGGCAAGCCCGGCTTTTCCCACCTGCTCCGCTGGACCGGGCGGTCGCTCGAGCACTTCCACATGATCGACGCCGCCGGCGAGGAGGTGCAGATCACACAGTGCATCCATCAGATCCAGGTGACGCGCCACTGGGTGCTGATCCAGGACTCGGCCTTCGTGGTCGAGATGCGGCAGATGGCGCTCGACGTGCTGTCGCAGGTGCTCCCGGTCGGGAACCACCTCTTCGACCTCATGGGCGCGAACCAGATGCGCACCCAGCGGCCCTCGACGGTGCTCTGGGCGGTGCGCCGGCGCGACCTCCGGCCGCGCTCGGGCGGCTTCGCGGACGAGCCGACGCCGGTGCGCGCCTACCGCGTCGAGCTCCCGGGCGAGTCGGTCCACTTCTACGCCGACTTCGAGGACCAGGGCGATCGCGTGCGGGTGATCGTGCCGCACACGCCGACGCTCGACGTCTCGGAGTGGATCCACGAGGGCGAGAAGCTGCTCAGCGGCGGGGAGGCCGGGCTCGACGTCGCGGGGATGCAGATCCCCTGCGCCCTCTCGCGGGGTCGCGTCGGCATCCACGACATCGACGTGCCCCGCGGCGTGGCGGTGAGCTCGCGCTTCGCCGAGGGCGAGGAGACCTGGGGGCTCGCGCTCGGGACCTACGCGCCGCGCGGGCCGAGCAAGCCGATCGAGGTGATGTTCTTCAACACCAGCGGCTTCGCGCCGGAGCTCATGCCGGCGCGGCTCCTGACGGCCTACTCGTCGCGGATCGATCTGACCACGCTGCCCCTCGCGGACGGCGAGCCGCCGCGCCTGCTCGAGGTCGACATCGCCACCGGCGCGCTGCGGGGCTTCACCGCGCCGCGAGGCTGGAGCTTGCTCTCGCCGAACTTCATCCCGCGGGCTGGCGGCCCGCGCGGGCCCAGGGACGGCTACATCGTGGTGCTCGCCCACGCGTCCGAGACCGTGCCGCGGCAGGAGGGCTCGAGCGGCGAGGAGGTCTGGCTCTTCGACGCCGAGGACGTCACGAAGGGCCCCGTGGTGCGGCTCGGCCACCCTCGGCTCGACTTCGCCTTCACGATCCACGGCTCGTGGGTACCGGAGCTGCGGCCGAGCCGCCGCGACTACTGGGTCGACGTCCGCCAGGACCTCGACCTCGAGTACATCCACACCCGAGCCGTCGGCGCGATCGCCTTCTCGGACCTCTTCGCCGAGACCCTCGGCCGGGTGATGATGGCCAGCGACGTCGACGCCCTCCTGAGCAAGGAGGTCTTCCCGCGCTTCCCCGGACGCGACGACCCCGCGAAGGTCCAGGTCAAAGGTCCGGCCGCGAAAAAGTGAGGACGCTCTCGCCCGGCCTGGGCGCGCACCTGGCTTGACCTGGGCGCGGAGTTGCAGTAAAGCTGCGCCCCCTCGCCCAGGTAGCTCAGTTGGTAGAGCAGGGGACTGAAAATCCCCGTGTCGGCGGTTCGATTCCGTCCCTGGGCACCCCTCGCCGCCCCTCCGCCCGCGCCCGCGACTCTTCCGGTCACGAACGCGGCGCTGGTGGGGCGGCTCGCGTCCGCGCTACCCTCCGCGCGTGCACGACGTCGTCCTCGAAGGTCCCGGAAAGAACGCCCTCAGCACCGCGGTCATGGAGGCCGCCCTGGCCGCGCTCGACCGGTGCGCGGGCGCTCCGATCCTCGTGCGCGGCGCCGGCGACGCGTTCTCGGCGGGCCTCAACTTGTTGGAGGTCGCGACGCTCGACCTCGCCGGCATGGATCGCTTCCTCTCCCTGCTCGAGGAGCTCCTCTGGCGCCTCTACAACTACCCGGGTCCGACCGTTGCGCTGGTGGGCGGCCACGCGATCGCGGGCGGTTGCCTGGTGGCGATGTGCTGCGACCACCGCGTCTGCACGGCGGACCCAGGGCTCAAGATCGGCCTCAATGAGGTCGCGATCGGGCTCCGCTTCCCCGCGCCGGTCCTCGCGCTCGCGGCCCGGCGCGTGGCGCCCCAGTGCCTCGACGAGGTGATCCTCGGGGCGCGCCTCTACGGACCCCAGGACGCCCTCCGGGTCGGACTCGTGGACGAGGTCGCCGCCGCCGCGGAGGCGGTCGCGCGCCAGCGCCTCGAGGAGCTGGCCCGACACCCGCGCGACGCCTACCTCGACGCGAAGCGGGCGCTCCGCTCGGGCGTGCTCGAGGGCGACCGGGAGCGGCGGCAGGCCGCTCGCGCGGCGCTCCTCCCGATCTGGACCTCGGGCGAGCTCAAGGCCAAGATCGCCGGGTTCCTCGCCTCGCGCAGGAAGTGAGGCGGCGGGCGGAGGAGCGGCGCTCCTCGGGGGGTGGGATGCGGCGACGGACCTGGCTCTTCGGACTGGCGGCTTGCGCGTGCGCGCAAGGCCGACGGGAGCCCCCGCCCTCTCCCGCCCCGCGGCCGCCCGCGCAGCCCGAGGCGCCCGACCCTCCCGAACCATCGCCCGAGGGCTTCGTGCTCCGCGGCGCGAACGTCTCCGGCGTCGGCCCCGCCGACCTCGAGGTCCGCCGCGGGCGGATCACCGCGATCGGGCGCGGCTCCGACGAGCTCCCCGTGGTCGCGGCCGAGGGC
>CAZMML010000064.1:0-4889 GCA_964567335.1 uncultured Nannocystis sp.
CTCCACGCCGTCGAGGTCGCGACCGGCGGCCTCGACAAGGCCGGCAAGTTCTTCACCGACGACGCGATCCGCTTCTGGGACGACCTCTGCGGTCAGGGCCTGCGCCTCGCCCCGATCGGCGGCAGCGACGACCACAAGGCCGGGCAGATGCTCGGCGGCTTCGACAGCCCGATCGGCGACCCGACGACCATGGTCTTCGCCGAGTCGCTCTCGGCGGCCGCGATCCTCGACGGCGTCCGCGCCGGCCACACCGTCGTCAAGCTGCAGGGCCCCGGCGATCCGATGGTCGAGCTCAGCGCCGGGGTCGCGATCGCCGGCGACACCGTCGAGGGCGACGCCCTGCTGATCGCGCGCGTCACGGGCGCGCCCGCGGGGGCCACCCTGCGCCTGGTCCGCAACGGCCAGGCGCAAGATCCGGTGCCGGTGGAGGGCGACCCCTTCGTGTACATGCATGCCGCCGCCGCCCCGCCCAGCGGCGAGGACCGCTGGCGCGCCGAGGTGCTGCTCGCGGGCAAGCCGCGCACCCTGACGAGCCACCTGTGGATCCGCCCGGAGGCCCCCGCAGCCAGCTCCGGCGAGGCGAGCTCCGGCGGCGACACCAGCGCCGGGAGCTCCTCCGGCTCCTCCGGCTCCTCCGGCACGGGTCCCGCGACCGGCGGAGCCCTCCCGTCCGAGGGCGGGTGCGCCTGCGAGGCCGCGCCCGCGCCGCCCCTCGCCTGGACCCTCCTCCTCGGCGCCCTCTGGCGTCGCCGTCGCGCGCGCTGAGCCGCGGCGGCCTCGGCGCGGGCCTGCCCGATCGCACAGGTTCTCTCGCGCGCGCGGACGCCCGACGCGCGTTCGAAGAGGCCGTGTGTTTGTGCACGACCTCGCAGGTGGTCGAGGCGGCGGACGCGCGGCACCACCTCTTAGGATCGGCCCGATGGCGGAGGAGGACGCGCGCGGCTCGGCGACGACGGTGGCCACGGCGCGCCGCGGAGCGGGCGCGCAGAGCCGCCTCGCGCGCGGCGACGTGGTCGGCGAGCGCTGGCGCCTCGAGGAGTTCCTCAAGGGCGGCGGGATGGGACGCGTGTGGCGGGCGACCGACCTCCGCCTGCTCGAGCCGGTCGCGCTCAAGCTGATGGACCCGGCCCTGGTCGGCACCGACGCGGCGCGCGAGCGCTTCATCCGCGAGGCGCAGGCCGCCGCCAAGCTGCGCGGGGCGAACGTCGTCCAGGTGCTCGACTTCAACGTCGACGACGCGAGCGGCGTCCCCTACCTGGCGATGGAGCTGCTGCACGGCGAGGACCTCGCGGAGCGGCTCAGCCGGGGGCCGCTCGGCTTCGAGGAGACGCAGGCGATCCTGCTCGGCGTGTGCGGGGCGATCGCGCGGGCCCACCGGCTGCAGATCGTCCACCGCGACCTCAAGCCGGCCAACATCTTCCTCAGCGAGGGCGACGAGGGGCTGGTGCCGAAGGTGCTCGACTTCGGGATCGTCAAGCTCGGCGTCGACGGCCTGACCCGCAAGGACGCCCCGCTGACCTTCGCCGGCGCCACCCTCGGCACCGTCAGCTACATGAGCCCCGAGCAGATCGCCGACGCCCAGCGCGTCGACCACCGCGCCGACCTCTGGTCGCTCGGCGTGATCGCCTACGAGTGCCTCACCGGCCGCCGCCCCTTCCGCGGCGAGTCGCTGCTCGAGCTGGTCCACGAGATCTGCTACGGCGCCCCGGTCCCGCCCTCGCGCCTCGCCGAGGTCCCGGCCGGCTTCGACGCGTGGTTCCAACGCGCGACCACCCGCGATCGCGACCATCGCTTCGCCAGCGCCGCCGAGCTCCAGACCGCGCTGAAGGCCCTCGGGCGCCGCTCCGGCGAGGCCGCCGCCCGCGCCCGCCCGCACGAGGGCGCCGCGGCGCAGGCCCAGAGTTGGGCCTCGGACGCGAACCAGATCGACATCCACGCGCTGAAGGACCTGACCTTCAAGAACGCCGCGATCCGCGAGTTCCTCGAGGGCGCCGGCAAGCACTTCGTGTCCGGCAGCAAGGGCCTCGGCAAGACCCTGCTCTTGACCTACAAGCGCGCCCTGCTGAGCGAGCAGTACCAGGCGCCGGCGGCCCCGCGGAAGCAGGCCGCCGTGCAGTTCATCCCCGAGGGCCGGCCCTACCTCGACCTGATGGGCGACCTGCCGAGCCAGGGCCACGCGATGATCGAGCTGATGTCCCAGCAGGCCGCGTGCAAGCGCCTGTGGAGCTTCAGCTTCCGCCTCTCGGTGATCTCGTATCACCCGGCGCTGGCCGCGGCCTTCGACCCGGCCGAGCTCGCGCCGCTGCCGCGGCGGCTCCGCGGGCTGCTCGAGGGCCGGCCGGTCGAGCCGACCGTCGTGCTCAAGGAGCTGCTCTCGCTCACCGTGCGGCAGGTCAACCAGATCGTCGACGCGATGGAGGCCCCGCTCGAGCGCCGCCTCCGCGCGCTCCACAGCGGCGTGCTGGTCTTCGTCGACAAGCTCGACCAGGCGCTGCGCGGCCTCCCGCGGGCCGCGTGGGTGCACATGCAGGCCGGCATGATCGAGGCCGCGTGGGACCTCATGAACGCCAACCGGCACCTCAAGATCTTCGCCACGATCCGCGAGGAGGCCTTCTCGAGCTACGAGTCCGACATCAAGACCAACCTCTACGGCGCGACCTCGGCGCTGCGCTACGCCAAGCACGAGCTCCACGAGATGCTCGAGAAGCTGACCTACTACTACGAGGGCCTGCCGCTGCGGGACTTCGTCCTCTTCGACGCGCTCAGCGTCGGCGGCGCCCCGCGCAACGAGGGCCCCTTCGACCTGCTCCTGCGCCACACCCTCGGGCGCCCGCGCGACCTCGTGCTCCTCGCCGCCGAGATCTCGCGCAACCGCCGGGCGCTCGACGAACGGACCTTCATCCGCGTCGTCCAGGAGACCAGCGCCGGCCTCCTCGTCGCCAACGTCTTCGACGAGATGCGCGTCTTCCTCGAGGTCCTCTCGGACCGCGAGAAGCGCGACCGCTTCCTCGCCCTCCTGCCGCGCGACGTGCTGACCCAGGACGAGCTCGCCGACGTGTGGTGCGGCTTCCACGGCGTCGACCGCGCCTACTTCGACGCCCACGGCCGCGGCGCCAGCGACGTCTACCACCCCTTCCGCGAGCTCTACGAGTGCGGCCTGCTCGGCGTGTTGGTGCGAGACCCGACCTCCGACCGCGAGGTGCAGGCCTTCCGCCAGCCGCACGACGCCGCCTTCGGCTCCCGCCGCGAGCTGCCGCGCTCGCGCTACTACCTGCTGCACCCCGCCCTGCGCGCCCTGCTCGAGCGGCTCGCCGGCGGCGGGAGCTTCCAGGCGATCCGCCACGTCGTGATCGGCCACGGCGAGCCCTGGCCGCGCTCCTGGGACGCGGTGGTCGAGGTCCAGCGCGAGCTCCAGCGGCGCCCTGACGCGAGCGAAGAGCTCGTCGCCGGGATCAGCGCGCTGCTCACCCGCCTCGCCGCGCTGCTCGCCGGCGGCCTCGCCGACGAGGCCGCGCGCCGCCAGCTCGCCGCCTCGCCCGGCTTCGCCCGCGTGCGCGAGCGCCTCGCCCGCAGCGACTGGGACGAGCTCCACCTCGCCCTGCTCGAGCTCTTCCCCGAGACCGTCGAGCGCGACGCCCCGGCGACGACCGTCCAGGTCGGCTCGCTCCACCGCCGCGAGACCGCGCCGATCCACATGTCGACCCTGGCGCCGACCGACCGCGCCGAGGTCGCGCTCCTGCTCGTCGACATCGTCCGCTCGACGCGCATGGTCCTCGACCTCGGGGACACCGGCTTCGTCGACCACCTCCACCGCCTGCGCTCCGCCCTCCGCGGCTCGACCGCGCTGCGCTTCCTCAAGGGCACCGGCGACGGCTACCTCGCCGCCTTCGACGGGGTCGCCGAGGCGCTCGCGGCGGCCCGCGAGCTGCGGACCGCCGTCGACGATCCCTCGCACCTCCGCCTCGTCGTCCACTGCGGCGCGGTGCGGATCAGCGAGCAGGACGTGTTCGGCTCCGAGGTCCACCGGCTCTTTCGGATCGAGGCCATCACCGAGGAGGACCGCGTCGACGCCCCCGACGTCGGCGCCCCCCTCGCCGCGATCCCCGGCCGCGTCGCGCTCTCCCATGCCGCCCTGGACGCCCTCCCCGACGCCCTCCGCGCCGAATTCCGCCGCGCCGGCCTCTTCCGCCTCCGGGGCTTCGACGAGCCCGACGAGGTCTGGCTCGAGCGCTGAGCCCCCGGCGCTGTGGTAGCGTCGCGCCGATGTCGAGCGACACCTTCCACCTCCAGGTCCTCGCGCTCCGCGGCGACACCGTCGACCTCCTGTGCACGACCAGCACCGCCGGCGGCTACAACGACTACGCCGTGACCCGCTCCTTCGCCCTCATGGCGATCGAGGACCTCATGCCCTACCCCTCGCGCAAGCGGACCCCGCTGCAAGAGGCCCTGTACACGATCGCCGGCGACACCCCGCCGGTATGGGAGGCCTCGTTCCACCGCCAGCACGTCGGGACCTTCATCGCCGGGACCGAGCTCATCGAGCGCCGCGGGATCATCTCCGACCAGGCGGCCTGGTCCCAGGGTCGCTTCGCCGAGGGCCCGGGCTTCGAGGAGAAGTACCCCCTCCACAGCTTCGTCCTCAGGGTCCGCGTCACCGATCCCCGCTGGCTCGAGGGCCTGAAGGTCGGCGACGGCGCCGGCACCACCGCCTTCGACGCCTGGTGGGACGATCCCAAGCGCCCGAGCCAGGCCGCCCTCCGCAAGGTCGAGCGCGAGGCGACCCGCTGGCCCCCCAGCGCTCCCGCCAAGAAGACCGCGACCAAGAAGACCGCGACCAAGAAGACCGCCGCCAAGAAGACCGCCGCCAAGAAGACCGCCGCCAAGAAGAC
>CAZMML010000064.1:4989-10187 GCA_964567335.1 uncultured Nannocystis sp.
CCAAGAAGACCGCCGCCAAGAAGACCGCCGCCAAGAAGACCGCCGCCAAGAAGACGACGAAGCGGACCTGAACGCCGCGCGGCGTGCTCAGCGGACGAAGATCATCCCGGGCGCGCCGTTCAGGTTCCCGCCGACGCAGGTGTCGTAGCAGCTGCGGAACCCGCTGGCCGTCAGCCCGAAGCCGTTGCCGTCGACGTCGCGGAAGTGGAAGGTGTCCGTGTTGCTGGTAAAGCCCATCCAGGTGAACATCGACACCCCGGCGCCGCAGGGGCCCTGCACCGTCGCCGGGTCCCCCACGTAGTAGTGGGTGTTCTGGTGCACGTTGATGAAGTCGGCGATCACCGTCTGGCGGTAGATCGTCCCGGCGAAGGCCTTGCTGCCGGCGTGGTTGCCGAAGAGCACCTGCGAGAAGGAGATCCCCTTGCTGGCGACGTCCATCGAGTACGCCGCGCCGTCGTCGGCGAGCGAGCCCTGGGCGCTGCGCCAGCCGAAGTTCGCGCCGTTGTCGGAGCTCGCGCACCCGGGCGCGCTCGGGGTGTTGCGCGAGCGGCCGACCAGGATCCAGCCGCCGCCGTCGACGCTCATCTCGCAGTACACGTCGAAGGGCAGCTTGGGTCCGTCGCCGTCGATGTCGATCTGATAGATCCCGCTCGGCGTCGCCGGCAGCCCGTTCTTGAGCTGCTTGCAGCTCGTCGGCAGGTTGCACGATCCGTTCACGCAGGCCCCGGTCGCGCAGTCGCCGTCGACGTCGCAGCTCTTGCCCTTGTTGCAGGGGTTGCAGGAGCCGCCGCCGCAGTCCACGTCGGTCTCCGCGCCGCTCTTGATCCCGTCGCTGCAGGTCGCCTTCTTGCACGCGTTCGTACAGGGGTCGAGGTCGCTGGCGTTGCCGTCGTCGCACTCCTCGACGCCCGCGTGCGTCACCCCGTCGCCGCACTCCGCGACCAGGCAGGTGCTCAGGCAGTCGTCGGTGTCGACCATGTTGCCGTCGTCGCACGCCTCGCCGGGCTGCATCATGCCGTCGCCGCAGGTCGCGCTCTTGCACATCGAGGTGCAGGCGTCATTGTCGTCGGGGTTGCCGTCGTCGCACATCTCGCCCGGCCCGACGATCCCGTCGCCGCAGACCGGCGGGTGGGACGGGTTGTGTGACGTGTCGGCTTCCTACCTGTTGCCGTCGTCGCACTCCTCGCCCGGCCCGACCAGCCCGTCGCCGCAGGCCGAGGCGACGCACGCGTTCGTGCACGCGTCGCCGTCCTCCGTGTTGCCGTCGTCGCACTCCTCGACCCCTTCGTGAACGAGCCCGTCGCCGCACACCGCGCTCTTGCACGCCGCCGTGCAGGCGGCGCCGTCGCCGTTGTCGCCGCCGAGGTCGCACTCCTCCCCGCCCTCGACCACGCCGTCGCCGCACACCGGCATCGGCGCCTCCGTCACGCCCTCGGTCGTCGTCGTCGTCGTCTCGGTCGGGTCGCCGCCGCTGCTGCTCTCGCTCGTCGGGCCGGCGGTGGAGCTGGTCGAGGTCGTGGGCGGGAGGCTGGCGAAGCCCGTCATCGGATCCTCGCCCGCGGCGCAGGCGTTGGTGAGCAGGAGAACGAGGGAGCCGCGCTTCATCGCGTGCATCCGAACAAGGTATCAGAGCCGACGGCGAACGCGTGCCCACGTGCCCGCGTGCTCGCGCGCACGTCCGCCCGACCCACCGCATCAGCGGGGATCTCCGCCCCGCGACCGGGCTCGATCCTTCGGCCACCGCGACCCGCCGCAGACGTCGACACGAGGCACGCGAACCCAGGGAGCCAGCGCCGCGGTCCGCCTCGCTCACCGAGCGTCAGGGTGCAGGCGCGTCGAGCGAGCCGTCCTCGGGCATCCACCCCGCGCCCCGGTCTGTCGAGCCTGGGTCGACGACGCCTGCCCGTGGTACACGTCCGGTCATGTTGCCTGTTCCGGTCATCGACGCGTGGATCCAGCACCCCACACCGAGCTTCCTGCGGGAGCCGATGTTCGCGTCGCTCGCGCGCTGGACCGGCTTCCCGGTCCCGGACGAGGTGCCGCCAGAGCTGACCCTCGCGGCGCTTGACGCCGGACGGGTGGAGCGCGCGCTCGTCTCGGCGTGGTGGGGCCCGCAGGGCCCGCTCCTCCGCAACGACGACGTCGCCGCGCTCGTGCGGGCGCACCCGCGTCGCTTCGTCGGGATCGCCTCGGTCGACCTGGCGCGGCCCATGGACGCCGTCCGCGAGCTGCGCCGCTGCGTCCGCGCGCTCGGCTTCCGCGGCGTGCGGGTCGTCCCCTGGCTGTGGCGCCTGCCGCCGACCGATCGCCGCTACTACCCGATCTACGCCGAGTGCGTCGAGCTCGGCGTGCCCTTCTGCCTCCAGGTCGGCCACACCGGCCCGCTCGCCCCTTCGGATCCCGGCCGCCCGATCCCCTACGTCGACGAGGTCGCGCTCGACTTCCCCGAGCTGACGATCGTCGGCGGGCACATCGGCTACCCGTGGACCGAAGAGATGATCGCGCTCGCCCGCAAATACCCGAACGTGTACATCGACACCTCCGCCTACAAGCCGAGCCGCTACCCGCCCGAGCTCGTCGCCTACATGCGCGCGGGCGGGCGCAAGAAGGTGCTCTTCGGCAGCAACTACCCGATGCTCATGCCCGCGGCCTGCCTCGCCGAGGTCGGCGCGCTCGGCCTCGACGCCGAGGCCGCCCGCATGTTCCTCGGCGCCAACGCGGCGCGGGTGTTCGGGCTCGACGCCGCCGCCTAGCCCGCATTTCTCACCAGGTGCAGCCCGGGGCGTACTCGCTCCGCGCTCCTCCCAGGATGGCGAATCCGCGGTCGTCGCTTCGGACGTCCTCGGGGGACGCGCCCTCGGGTGAGAGGTCCGGCCAGAGCTCGCGCGCCCTCGCATCCGCGGACCCGCGCTCCTGCGCGCGGCTCGCCGCGCGCTTCACGCAGCCGCGCCCCTCGTTGTAGGTGCGGCGACTGTTCGGGCTCGCGGTCCTTCCCGTATAGTCGGCCGAGCCGCAGGACCGCATGGACAACCGACTTCCGCTGCCCCCCTGGGTATTGCTCATCGTGGGCGTCCTCGCGGTCCTCGCCGCCGCGCTCGGGAACATCTCGCCCTGGGTCCCCGCGGCCCTGGCGGTCTTCGCCGGAGCCGGGGGCTTCCTCCTCGGCGGCCGGGCCGAGGCGCTGATCGGGAAAGCCGACGAGGAGCGCCTCGCGCTCCGCGAGGCCGAGTCCCGCAGCGGGCGCTCCGAGCGCGCGCTGCAGGACGCCGCGGCCCACGCCCAGCAGGTCCAGCTCCACCTCCAACAGGCCCAGGCCCAGGCTCAGGACCTCGCCGCCCGCGTGCAGGCGCTCCAGGGCCAGAACCAGGACCTGAGCACCCGCCTCCAGCAGGCCCAGGCCCAGACGCACGATCTCGCCACCCGCGCCGCAGCGGCCGAGCACCAGGCCCGGAGCGCCGAGCTCGAGCAGCGCACCGCCCTCACCCGGCTCCAAGACGCCAGCGCCCGGGCGCAGGCCGCCGAGGCCCGCGCCCAGGCCGCCGAGGCCCGCGCCGCGGACCTCGAGGCCCGCCTGCGGGACGCTTCGACCGGCCAGCCACGACCGAGCGGCGGCGCCGGCGAGCTCGAGGCGCTGCGCGTCGAGCTCGAGACTGTCCGCCGGGCCAGCAGCGAGACCCGCCACCGCCTGACCAGCGAGCTCGAGGCGGCCCGCCACGAGCACGAGGCCGCGCTCGGCGACCTGCAGCGGATCCAGGCGCGGCTGGCCGACGCGCTCAGCCAGCGCGACGGGGCCCAGCGCGACGCCGACGAGCTGCGCAAGATGCTCGACCAGGGCGGCCTCCCCGGCCGCGCCCTCGACGAGGAGGCCTCCGCGCTGATGCAGGAGCTCTCGGAGGGCCTCGGCACCACCGCGACCGCCCTCGAGGAGACCTCGCAGGCGCTCAACGCCGTCAACGGCGGCCTCAAGGGCATCGCCGACAACGTCGAGCTCCTGGCCAGCAACGCCGAGGAGAGCGCGAGCTCGATCCTCGAGATGGCCGCCGCCAACGACGAGGTCGCCGAGAGCATGCTCAACCTCGCCGCGAGCGTGCAGGAGACCGCGACCTCGATCGAGGAGATGACCTTCTCGGTCAAGGAGGTCGCCAAGAACATCGAGGCGCTGAGCTCGACCGCCGAGGAGACCTCGACCGCGATGACGGCGATGGACGGCTCGATCCAGCAGGTCGAGAACAACGCCAACCAGACCGCCGGCCTCTCCGAGGAGGTGGTGTGGGCCGCCGAGGGCGGCGTCGACGCGATCAACCAGACGATCGAGGTGATCAACCTGATCAAGACCTACTCCGCCGACGGCGTCGCGGTGATCAGCCGGCTCGGCGAGCGGATCCTCGAGATCGGCAAGATCCTCAGCGTGATCGACGACGTGTCCGAGCAGACCAACCTGCTCGCGCTCAACGCCGCGATCATCGCCGCCCAGGCGGGCGAGCACGGCAAGGGCTTCGCGGTCGTCGCCGACGAGATCAAGGACCTCGCCGAGCGCTCCGCCAGCTCCACCAAGGAGATCGCCGACATCATCAAGGCCGTCCAGCGCGAGAGCCGCAACGCCGTCGAGGCGGTGCAGCGCTCGAGCAAGTCCGTCGACGACGGCGTCCGCGTCAGCCACCAGGCCGAGGACGCGCTCAAGCGGATCTCCGACGCCGCCCGCCGCAGCACCCAGATGGTCCGCGAGATCGCCCGCGTCGCCGTCCAGCAGACCCAGAGCTCCAAGCAGGTCACCGACGCGATCAACGTCGTCGCCACCACCGTGCAGCAGGTCGCCACCGCGACCAGCGAGCAGGCCCGCGGCGCCGAGCAGATCATGCGCTCGGCCGAGAAGATGAAGACGATCACCCGCCACGTCGAGCGCTCGACCCAGGAGCAGACCCGCGGCTCGCGCCAGATCACCCGCGCGATCGAGACGATCAGCGAGATGGTCAGCCAGCTCAGCAAGGCCCACCGCGCGCAGACCCAGGGCGCCGACCAGATCGTCGAGGGCCTCGGCTCGGTCCGCGAGGGCATGCAGTACCAGCGCAGCCTCATCGAGCAGCTCAGCGATCGCGTCGGGCTCGCTGCGCCCCGCAAGCCGACCCGCGGGGGCAAGCCCGCCGCCCGCGGCTAGCCCCCGCGGACACGACCCGCCGCCTCCTCGCGGCGGCGGACCG
>CAZMML010000065.1:0-10125 GCA_964567335.1 uncultured Nannocystis sp.
AGCCGACGCTATGGGCGAGGTCGCCGGTGCCGACCTGGACCTCGACGAGGACCGGGTTGTCGAGCTTGCCGACGAGGAAGGGGAGGGCGTCGACGACGACCTGTGTGCTGTTGACGGTGATCGAGCCGGTCGAGATGTTGCCGGAGCAACCAGCGGTGATGCTGCCGCCCTGGACGGTGCCGAGCTTGAACCCGCAGTAGAGGCTTCCCTCGCCGTTGAGCGGCCGGTTCGACATGCCCATCGGGTCATACACGGTGAGGCCGACGTCGAGGGTCTGGATCCCGGTGGGGGTGATCTTCAGGTTGGCGCTGTCGACCGCGGGCTTGCTGTAGTCGGCCGTGGCCGGAGACACGGCGAGGACCGGCTCGTCGACGACGGCGGGGACCTCGTCGCCGGTGGCGAGGGCGACCACTCCGAGGCCGCCGATGTACGCGAGGGCGCGGGCGTCGTCGGCGGAGTGGGCGACGACGCGGCCCATGCCGCGGCGCCAGAGGATGGCGGGCTTGGCGGGCTGGTCGCCGGCGAAGGTGAGCTCGGCGGGCACGTTGAGGTCGAGGTCGCTGGGCTCGAGGCGGAAGGCGCCGCCCGACTGCTTGAAGGCGCCGCGGCTGAGGTCGTCCTCGATCGGACGGATCACGATCTGTCTGGTCGCGACGAGGGCGCCGGCGGGGATCTTGAGGGTCGGTCCCTCGGCGAGGCTCACCTCTCCGCCTTCAGGGCCGATCAGTGCGTAGACGGCGGAGCTGTCCTGACAGCCAGAAGAGAGCGCGAGGGCGAGGAGGAGGGGAGTGGCGCTGAGGGGACGAAAAGCCATCACAAGGATCCCATATACAGGAAGTCAGCGGGCCGCAGAAGACCGACCTTCGAGGTCGCAGAGCCACAAGTGCGCGCGTGGAGCGAGCACGGCGGCCCCATCTCGCGGGGCAGGCGCCGCGTGAGGTTGCAGCAGGCCCGCGAGCAGGTCGGTCCAACGCGCACACCGGTCGAGGATCCACGCGTCGCTGGTGGCTACGACGCCCACGTGCTGCGCGAGGAGCGGATCGGGGTTGTGGACGAGCTCGACCTGCCACGGGAGCGCGCGTGGAGCGGCGCGTTCCAGCAAGAGCGCGCGTAGTCGCCCGCTGCTGGCAACAGGACGGTCGAGCAACCACGTGACTTGCGCGGGCGCGGCGGTCGGGTCCGCGTGGAGGAGCTCCATGATCGCGTCGACGGCGAAGTTCGTCTCGAGGACCTGCTCGTACGCGCCGTGCACCGCCGCGAGGTCGCGGAGGGCGCCGTCGCGGCCGCGCAGGACGACGCCCTGGGAGAGCGCCGACTCGATGGTGATCAAGGCGTTGAGGCCGTCGATCGCGAGGTGCGCGCCCGCGAGGTCGCGGGCCTCGACGCGGCGCGACTGGCGGGCGTCGCGCGCCGCGTCGCTGCAGGAGGAGCGGAGCACGGCGAGGCGCTGACGAGCGGTGAGCGCATGACGATCGCCGACGAGTTTGAGCGCAGACTCTGCGGCGTAGCCACGCGAGAGGAGCCAGGAGAGCTCGGAGACGGCGCTCACGAGGGTGGGGAGGGCGGCGTCGCCGAAGAGGCGGTCGTCGCCGTCGGCGCGGGCGCGGCGGCGGAGCTCGGTCATGTGCGGAGCGCGACGAGGTCGGGGTGAGCGGGGGCCTCGTCATCCCAGGTGAGGGTCCAGCCGCGCTCGACGATGCACTCGCGTCGCATCTTGCGGAAGGCGAGGGGGATCGCGTCGCTCTTGGCGTGGACCTCGCGGCCCATGTCGAGGGGGACGGCCTTGGGTCGCTGGGCTTCGACGATCGGCTGGTCCTCGAGGAAGATCTGCAGCGTGCGCTTGCGGGCGTTGCCGTCGGCCCAGTCGCCGCGGATGAAGTCGCGCATCATGATCCAGCGGGTGAGCGTGTGGTCCTCGTCGATCGGGATGTTGGTGCTGAAGATGATCATCTTCATGCGGCCGAGGTCGAGGTCGAGGCGGGTGCAGCAGGGCATGTAGAAGCCGACCCGCGTCTTGACCGGCGGTCGCTCCTTGGGCAGGACGAGCGACCAGAGGCCCCCCGGAGGGGGTGCGACGAGCTCGACGTAGGCGCTGGCGCCCCAGGGGTGCTCGGTGATCTCGTAGTCATCGACCTCGGGGCGCTTGGGGTTGCCGAAGGAGCGCCGGTGGACGAAGGGCGCGTGGGCGATGTCCATGCCGTTCTCGACGACGCGGGTGTAGTGGGCGTTCCAGAGGAAGCTGCCGTGGATGGCCTTCCAGTTGGGGTCGCCGTACTCCGGGAGCGGCGGGAGCGGCGGGCGCTCGGCGGCGGGGAGGTCGCCGATGAAGAGCCAGATCCAGCCGTAGCGCTCCTCGGCGGGGTAGCTGCGGAGGCCCGCCTTGCGCGGGATCTTGGCGTTGTCGCGGTTGGCCGGGATCGCCACGCAGGTGCCGGTGTGGTCGAAGCGCCAGCCGTGGTAGGGGCAGACGACGCAGTCGCCGTCGACCTCGCCGCCGGACAGGGACGCGCCGCGGTGCGAGCAGCGGTCGTCGAGGGCGACGACGGTGCCCGCGTTGTCGCGGTAGAGCACGAAGTCGTGGCCGAGCATGCGCAGGCGCGTGGGCTTGCGCGCGAGGTCAGCGGACGGGTAGCAGGCGTACCAGAAGTTCCGTAGCATGGGTCTGGGAGGCACCTGCTATAGCACGGGCCTCTCCGGCGTCGAGGCGACGCCGGCGGGAGCGGTTGCGGAGGTCACTGCGGGGCGAAGGGCGCGCAGGTCGACACGCCGGCGCCGACGATCCGGATCGGAGCCATCGGGTTGATGGTCTTGAGGTCCTGCATGCCGTTCATGTCGCTGTCGTCGTAGTCGAGGTGGGTGACCTTGCTGACGGTGGGGTTGTTGCTCTCGGTGAAGAAGTAGAAGTCGCCGCCGAAGAAGGCGAAGGCGAAGGCGTTGGTGAGCGGGAGGTTGGCGAGCGGGAGGGTGCTGAGCACGTTGCCGTTGGCCTTGTCGCGCTCGATCAGCTTGGAGGGGACCCCGCCGAAGGAGAACACGCGGCCGTCGCCGGTGCCGGTCATCTCGGCGCCGTTGAAGTTGGACTTGCTGATCTTGGTGATCTGGAGGGTCATCGGGTTGAGGTTGAGGAAGTCGCCGATGTTCGGGCCCTCGGAGAAGCCGCCGATCCCGTTGAAGGTGTTGCCGTAGAGGCTGTCGCACTGGTCGAATTCGCTGTTGGAGACGAACGCCATGCCGAAGTAGTTGATGCCCATCTGGCCCGGGTTGTAGCCGGGGTCGATGCAGTTGGTCGGGTCGGTGACGTCGATCTTCCAGATCTCGCCTTGCGGGTTGTTGAACATCACCCACGCGAAGCCCAGGCGGTCGACCGCCATCGAGAAGGTGCTCGTCATGCCGTTGCAGTTGAAGGCGCCGAGCATGGTGAACATGTTGGTCTCCGGGTAGTACTTCCACAGCTCGGAGTCGTCGGAGAGGACGAAGATGCCGTCGTCCAGGGGGACCTCGATGTCGGGGCAGGCGCAGGGGTCGACCGGGTCCCCCGTGGTGGAGCTGCCGCCGGTGGAGCTGCCGCTGGTGGAGCTGCCGCCGGTGGAGCTGCCGCTGGTCGAGGTGTCGGTCGTCGTGGTCGTCGACGTGCTGGTCGAGCCGGTCTCGACCCCCATGGTCGTCGAGGTCCCGTCGGTCGAGGTCGAGGTCATCCCCGTCGTCGCCGAGTCGGTCTGACCGACGGAGCCGCCGGTCGGCTCCTCCGTGGTCGCGCTCGTGGTCGAGGCCGTGGTCGAGGTCGAGGTGGTCGAGGTGCTCGAGGCCGTCGAGTCGGTGGACGAGTCGGAGTTGCTCTCCGAGGTCCCGCCGTTGCCGTTGCACGCGAGGGCGCCGACAAGGAGCGCGAGGGGGCGAGAGGAAAGAAATCTCATAAAACCAGCCTAACAAAGTCGGCGCGCGCCTGAAACCGCCCGGGTAGCCTCGCGCTTGATGTTCGAGGCGCTCGCATTCGTCCACGCCATGGTTTCGCCCGTCGCCGAGCCGGCGTCCACGGCTGTCCCTGAGGTCATACCTTCCGCGAGTCCGGCGAGCCCGGGTCCGTGGGAGCCCGCGGGTGCGGCCGCGCAGCCGTCGGCGGGGCCGCCGCCGTCAGGGGCGGCGCCCGCGCCCGGGGGGGCGGCTCCTGGGCCGGCCCCGGCCGAGAGCCCTGCGAGTCAGGTCCAGAAGGAAATGTCGAAAGGGACAGAGAAGGCGCGCAAGCGGGCGCCGCGCTCGCTCGGGCTGTGGCTCGGGTACGGGTGGAGCCCGGTCAACTACTTGCCGCTGCGGGCGGACGGCGAGCGGGTGCGGCCGCACGGGATGACCCTGGCGCTGGACTACCTGTGGCAGGTCGGAGGCTTGCAGCCGGGGGGATGGCCGGCGTACGTCGGGTTCCTGCTCGGGTTCAACTACTTGCCGGGGGTGTCCGGGCAACGGCACGCGCTCACGATCGAGTACGGGATCGTCGTGCGGCACACGCTGGCGACGCACCTCAAGGTGTACCCCTACCTCGGCTACGGTCTGGGGGCCGTGCAGGCGCTCGTGTTCGGGGCCGAGGGGCGGGGGATCGGGCACCTGACGCGCCTCTCGATCGGGTTCGAGGGGCGGGTGCGCCAGCGGGTGCGGCTCGCCTTCGAGGTGAACTACAAGATCGATCCGATCCGGGCCTTCGGCGTCGACGGGAAGCCGGGCACGAAGTTCGACTATCACATGTTGGGGGCGCTCTTCGGCGTGAACTTTAACCTGTGACGAGGGAATCAACCGGGGGAGCGCAGCGTCGAAGCGGCGTGCGCACCTGGTCTCTCCTACTCGGCGCGGCGTTGATGGTCGGTCCCGCGACGGCGCGCGCGACGGAGCCTCCTGCGGCGGTGAGTGAGATCCGCGCGGTGGTGGTGCTGGTGGTCCTCGGCGAGTTCCCGCCCGAGCTCGTCGACGCGGTCGAGGCGGAGCTGCGCGCGGCCTACCAGGTCGAGGTGCGGCGGCGCGCGCCGCAGGCCTTGCCGGCGTCGGCCTGGTACGCGCCGCGTCGGCGCTACCGCGCGGACCTGCTCCTGGAGCACCTGCGCGGCCTGGTGGCGGGTGAGCCCGCGGGGACGCGGGTGCTCGGCCTGACCTCGTCGGACATCTCGACCACCAAGGGGAAGTTCAAGGACTGGGGCGTGTTCGGGCTCGGCGAGCTCGGCGGTACGGCGGCGGTGGTGTCCGGCTTCCGGCTGTGGCGCAAGATCAAGGACCCCCAGAAGATCGCCTGGCGGGTGAAGAACACGGCGGTGCACGAGCTCGGGCACGTGCTCGGGCTCGACCACTGCGAGGAGCCCCGCTGCGTGATGCTCGACGCCGAGGGCGGGATCGAGAACACCGACGAGTCGACGGGTCTGCCTGGGCCGGAGTGTCGCGCGGAGCTCGAACGCTCGGCGCCGCTTCGACCCGCGGCCGGGCGGCCCTAGCGGCGCCTTGACGGGGAGGCACGCGGGTGGGACACCCTCCTTGGTGTCGCGTGTACACCAAGGAGAACCGGTGACCGACGGCTCGCTCGCGCTGCTGACCGACCTCTATCAGATCTCGATGGCGTGCGGCTACTGGCGGCTCGGACGCGCCGAGGAGGAGGCGGTGTTCAACCTCTTCTTCCGGCGGGCGCCCTTTCGCGGCGCGTACGCGGTCGCGTGCGGGCTGCACGACGCGCTCCGCTACCTCGAGTCGTTTCGCTTCAGCGACGGCGACCTCGAGTACCTGGCGACGCTGCGCGGCAACGACGGGGGGCCGCTGCTGCCGCCGGAGTTCCTCGCGTACCTCGGGCGGCTCGAGCTCTCGGTCGACGTCGACGCGGTGCCGGAGGGGACGCCGGTGTTCGCGCACGAGCCGCTGCTGCGGATCCGGGGGCCGATCCTGCAGTGCCAGCTGCTGGAGACGCCGCTGCTGAACCTGATGAACTTCGCCACGCTCGTGGCGACCAAGGCGGCCCGGATCTGCGAGGCGGCCGGCGGTCAGCCGGTGATCGAGTTCGGGCTGCGGCGGGCGCAGGGGGTCGACGGGGCGATGACGGCGTCGCGGGCGGCCTACGTCGGCGGCTGCGTGGGGACGTCGAACGTGCTCGCGGGGCGTCGCTTCGGGATCCCGGTCAAGGGGACGCACGCGCATAGCTGGGTGATGTCGTTCCCGCACGAGCGCGAGGCGTTCGAGGCCTACGCGCGCGCCTTGCCGAACAACTGCGTGTTCCTCGTCGACACCTACGACACGCTCGAGGGGGTGCGCCGCGCGGCGGAGGTCGGGCGCGGGTTGGTGGCGGAGGGGCACGTGATGGGCGGGGTCCGGCTCGACTCCGGTGACCTCGCGGCGCTCAGCGTCGGCGCGCGGGAGATCCTCGACGCGGCGGGGCACCCCGAGGCGAAGATCGTCGCCAGCAACGACCTGGACGAGTACGAGATCGCGAAGCTGCGGGCGCGCGGGGCCGCGATCGACGTGTGGGGCGTGGGGACGCGGCTGGTGACCGCGTACGACCAGCCGGCGCTCGGTGGGGTGTACAAGCTGGCGGCGATCCGCGGCCCCCGCGGGTGGGAGTACCGGATCAAGCTCTCGCAGGAGCCGGTGAAGGTGTCCAACCCGGGGATCCAGCAGGTGCGCCGCTTCACCGATCCGGAGGGTCGGCTCTGCGGCGACCTCATCATCGAGGAGGAGATCGGGGCGCGGGGGGCCGGAGTGCGCGTGGATGGGTCAGGCGCGTGGGCGCCGCCCGCGGGCGCGGCGGCGGAGGATCTGCTGGTGCCGGCGCTGCGCGGGGGTCGGCGGGTGTACGAGCCGCCCGCGCTCGAGGCGGTCCGGGGGCGGACGCTCGCGCAGCTCGGGCGTCTGGGTCCCGCGGTGCGGCGGATCGAGTCTCCGGAGCCCTACGTCGTGGCGCTCGACCAGAACCTCGCGGAGCTGAAGGCGCAGGTGATCGCGGCGGCGCGAGAGGACTCATGATGCGGGTGGCGGTCGACTGCGCGGTGTTCGGGTACGAGGAGGAGTCGCTCCAGGTGCTGCTGATCGAGCGGGCGCACGAGCCCTTCGCGGGTCGATGGGCGCTGCCGGGCGGGTTCGTGGAGGAGGACGAGGGGCTCGTCGAGGCGGCGCGGCGTGAGCTGGCGGAAGAGACAGGAATTCAGGCGGAGGGTCTCGAGCAGATCGGGGCCTTCGGCGGGCCCCGGCGCGATCCTCGGGCGCGGGTGATCTCGGTCGCCTACTTCGCGCTGGTCCGACGCTCCGAGCACGCGCCGCGAGGGGCGAGCGACGCGCGCGCCGCGGCGTGGTTCCCGGTGGGCGGGCTGCCGCCGCTGGCCTTCGACCACGCCGAGATCCTGGCCGCTGCGCTCGCGGCGGCGCGAGAGCGGGTCGGCCGCTCGGCGCTCGGGTTCAGCCTGCTCCCGCGCAAGTTCACGCTGACTCAGCTGCAGCGCCTCTATGAGGTGGTGCTCGGGCGCTCGCTCGACAAGCGGAACTTCCGGCGGCGGATCCTCGAGATGGACGTCCTCGTCGCGCTCGACGAGGTGGAGAGCGGGGCGTCGCACCGCGCGGCGCGGCTCTACCGCTTCGACGGGCGGCGGTACCGCGAGATGGTGAAGCGAGGCTTTGTCTTCGAGGTGTGACGATGCGTGCTCTGATCTTGGTCGACATCCAGTACGACTTCTTGCCCGGCGGCGCGCTGGCGGTGCCGGAGGGCGACGCGGTGATCCCGGTGGTAAGCGCCTTGATCCCGCGCTTCGACCTGGTGGTCGCGACGCAGGACTGGCACCCGCCCGATCACGGGAGCTTCGCGGCGAACCACGCGGGTCGTTCGCCCGGTGAGGTGATCGAGCTCGGGGGGGTCGCGCAGGTGCTCTGGCCGACCCACTGCGTGCAGGGGACGCGCGGGGCGGAGCTGGTGGACGCGCTCGACCGCGGGGCGATCGCGCGGGTCTTTCCGACGGGGACGGACCCCGAGGTCGACTCGTACAGCGGGTTCTTCGACAACGGGAGGCGACGATCGACGGGGCTCGGCGAGTACCTGCGGGCGCGCGGCGTGGACGAGGTCGTGGTCGTCGGCCTGGCGACGGACTACTGCGTGAAGTTCACGGCGCTCGACGCGTTGTCGCTCGGGCTCCGGACGACGCTGGTGGTCGACGCTTGCCGGGGGGTGGAGCTGAGCGAGGGCGACGTCGCTCGCGCGCTCGCGGAGGTCAAGGCGGCCGGCGGGGTCGTGGCGACCAGCGCGGAGCTGCCGGGTTGAGGCGCGGATGATCGCGACCTGGGTTGTCCTCGCCCTGTCGACGCCGCCGGAGGCGGGGCTGGAGCTGACCTGGGCGGCGCCCCCGACCTGTCCGAGCGAGCAGGAGGTGCGGGCGCGGGTGGTCGCGCTGGTCGGGCCCGAGGCCGTGCGGCGGGTCCGGCTCAGCGCGCGGGCGTCGGTGCGCGAGGAGTCCGGGGGGTGGGCCCTCGATCTCGACCTGTCCGGAGAGACCGGCGGCGGACGTCGGGCGCTCCGCGCGGAGCGCGGCGGCGCGCTCGCGGGCGCGGCGGCGGTGGTGATCGCGATCGCGATCGACCCCGGCGCGGCCCTCCAGCAGCGATCGCCGCTGGCGGGCGTGGTGCCGGAGCCGCCAGCGGGCGTGGTGCCGGAGCCGCCGGCGGGCGTGGTGCCGGAGCCGCTGCCGACGGCGGAGGTTCCCAGACCGGCGCCGGCAGAGGGGGCTGCGGAAGTGGTCCCGCCGCGGGTGGTGCCTCTTGTGGAAGAGGAACGAAAGGACATGTCTCCTGACGAGCGGAGGGCCCCGGCGGAGGCGCCGCGCGTGCGCGTGGGGATCCGAGCCGCGGGGGGCGTCTCCTTCGCGCGGCTCCTGCCGGGGCCGAGTGGGGCGGTCGGCCTGACGCTGAGCGCGGCGGGTCGCGGGTGGCGGGTCGAGCTGGGCGGGCTCTACGCGCCGCCGGTGCCCGGCGGGACCGCGCAGATCGGCGGGGTGTTCCAATCGGGGGCGGTCGAGATGCGCGGCTGTCCTGCGCTGTCGCGGCGGGCGATCGAGGTCCCGATCTGCCTCGGGCTGCAGGTCGGCGCGATGGTCGGTCGGGGCCGAGGGACGGGGCTCGAGACCACGACTTCGGCGCGCGCGCTGTGGTTGGCGGGGACGCTCGGCGCGGCGCTGGTGTGGCGGCCGTGGGAGCGGGTGGGGTTCTCGCTGCAGGTCGACGCGCTGGTCGGGCTCACGCGGCCGGTCTTCCAGACCGCGGGGGGCGAAGTCGTTCATCGGGCGTCGCGCTTCGGCGGACAGGCGCTCGTGGGGGTGGAGGTGCGGGTCCGCTGATCGTCGGTGGCGAGGTACCATGCGGGTCATGGTCCGCTCCTATCTCCGCCTTGGCCTTGTCCTGTGCGCCTGCACGCCGGATCCGACCGACTCCACCGGCTCGGCGACGACGACGACGACGACGACCGCCGCGACGGGCAGCACGGGGTCGTCGAGCGAGGGGACCACGTCGACGACCGGCGAGCCCACGACGAGCGCGCCGACCTCGACGTCCTCGTCGACGTCGGGGCCGATCTTCGACCTCGGTCAGCCGGACATGATGGTCAGCCTCTCGTGCAGCCCCGACCTGCACGCGGTGATCGACGCGGGGGGGCAGGTGGTCGAGACATGTCCTCCAGACCAGGGATGTAAGGACGCGGCGTGCGTGCCGGCGTGCGAGGCGGCGGCCGCGAGCTTGACGAACTTCGGCTGCGAGTTTCAGGTCGCGACGCCGCCCAGCTCGCCCTACCTGCCGAAGCAGCCCTGCTTCGCGGCCTTCCTGGCGAACAGTTGGGGGCACCCGGCGCAGTTCCAGGTGTCGCGCGACGGCGTCGACTTCGACCTCGCGACCTTCGCGCGGGTGGTGGACCCGGACCTGGCGCCGAAGGACTGGCCGCCGGTGGGGCCCGCGGGGTTGGGGGCGGGGGAGGTGGCGGTGCTCTTCCTGTCGCAGGACGCGGGCGCGATCCATCCGGAGTCGATGCTCCCGCTGACCTGTCCTGTCGATCCGCCGGCGGTGAACACGGCGACGCAGCTCGGCGCGTCGGGCCGCGGGAAGGCGTTCCGGATCGCCTCGGACATCCCGCTGGCGGCC
>CAZMML010000066.1:0-10082 GCA_964567335.1 uncultured Nannocystis sp.
GGAGCCCGCCGTCTCGCGGGGACCCTGCTCCGGCGGGGCCGGGTCTCGCCGGGGAGGTTGTTGGGGCCCGCGGGGACCCTGCTCCGGCGGGGCCGGGTCTCGCCGGGGAGGTTGTTGGGGCCCGCGGGGACCCTGCTCCGGCGGGGCCGGGTCTCGCCGGGGACGCTCTTCGGGCCCCGCGTGGCTCGGCGACGTGGCGCTACTGCGGGATCAGCTTGAGGTCGAGGCCGCCCGGGTAGATGTAGCTGGTGTACTGGCCGTAGCCGTAGACCTGCACGCCGAAGGCCTGGTTGCCGGTGAGGGTGTGGTTGCCGTCGCCGGCGTTGGAGAGCTGGACCCGCGCGACCGCGAAGCCCGAGCCGCCGATCGGGGCGAAGCCGGCGACCGGCTGACCGTCGAGGGTGATCATGGCGCCGACCGGGGCGGTGACGTTGACGAAGTTGCTCTCGTAGTTGGTCGGGGCGTGGAAGGAGTAGTCGGTCCGGTACTGCGCGATCGGGACCGAGATCGTCATCGCCGGGTCGCCGGTGTTGTTGCCCTCCTGCTGGCTGAGGATGTACTCGGAGACGGCGATCTTGAAGTTCGCGGTGATCTGGAAGTCCTTGTCGGTCTTGATCTCGGCGTAGTCGCCGGCCTTGGCGAGCATCGCCGGGGCGCCGTTCTGCGGCGGGTCGTAGGTGAGGGTGGTGCCGTCGGTGGTGGCGATCACGCGGACCATGCGGGCCTTGATCACGGGCGCCTGGTTCGGCGCCTTCACGAAGGGCGTGGCGACGATGTACTCCTTGGCGAGGTTGTCGACCGGGAGGTTGAGCTCCTCGAGGTGGTCGCAGCAGCAGGAGTTGAAGGGGATGTAGGTGCACATGTGCGCGCCCATCACCATCACGGGCTTGTCCGAGGTGACGCGGGTCCCGGTGATGTCGGCCTTGTCGGGCATGTTGGGCTCGCCGCCGCCGACGGCGGAGAGCACCTGCAGGACGTCGCCCTCGTTGAGGGTCACCATGCCGGCGCCGTTGGCGGGGATCCCGGCGCCGGGCTTGATGATCCCGCCGGTCGCGGAGGGGGCGACGTTGACGACGGTGTTGTCGGCGCGGGCGACGACGGTGTAGAGCCCGGGGAGGCCGTTGAGCGTGTTGCGGGAGACGGCGAGGGTGTCGAGGCCCCAGACGTTGGTCGGCATCAGCAGCGAGGCGTCGTTGGTGTACGAGAAGCTGTTGGGCCCCTTGGTGTACTCCAGCGGGCTGTACTGGTAGAGGGTGACGGGCCGCGTCGAGCGGATCCGGTAGGCGCCGTCGGCGATGACCTTGGTGTTGTCGCCGGCCTTGAGCTCCGGGATCCACGGGAGCGGGACCACCTTGACGGTCTTGGCCGGGACGGTCGCCGCGGTGACCATGTTGGCGCCGCGGGTGACGGTGATCGTGGCGTCCTCGGCGGTGACGTTGGAGACGACGACGGCGAAGGTGAAGTCGGTGCCGACGACGTTGGGGGTGACGAGGCTGTAGTAGTCGCAGCCGATGTAGCTGGTCCCGAGGCTCTCGGCGGCGCAGGCGCCGACGCAGTGGCCGGCGTCGCAGGAGACGCCCTGGAGGGCGTCGCAGGTGGTGTCGACGGTGCCGGTCCCCTCGTCGTTGCAGAGCGAGGCGGTGTTGCCGTTGCAGGTGCCGGTGCCCGGGAGGCACTCGACGCAGCCGAGGCCGGGCGCGCACTCCTTCGGGCAGTTCTCCTCGCTCGTGAAGCCGCCCATGCCGTCGCACACCTTGGCGACCCCGCCCTCGCAGAGGATCGTGTCCTTCGGGCAGGGCGGCTCGCCCGTGCTCGACCCGCTCGAGCTCGAGGCGCTCACCGCGCCGGTGCTGCCGCTCGAGCTGCCCGGGTCGGTGGAGCTGCTGCCTGGGCCGGCGCTGGTCGAGGTCACGTCGGGGCCGGTGCTCCCCGTGGCGTTGGTGGTGCTGGTGAGGGTCGTGCCGGAGGTCGTCGGCCCGCTCGTGCTCGCGGTCTCGCCGGAGCTGCCGCTCGAAGCTCCCGCGGTCGTGGAGCTGCTCCCGGCCTGGGTGGTGCCGGTGCCGGTGGTGGTGTTCGAGTTGTCGCCGCATGCGGCGGCGAGGAGGCAGGCGGTGAACGCGAGGCGACGCATCGCCCCACTGTAGCCCGGCCGCGCGGGCGGGTCGGAGCGCGGGGACGCGCGCTCGTGGGGCGCCCGTGTCGCGCGACCGCGGGCGCGTTGACCTGGTAGGGTGGGCGCGATGAGGGTCCTGCGGCTCGCCACCTTCAACATCAACGGCGTCCGGACGCGCCTGCCGCTGCTGCTCGAGTGGCTGCGGCGCGAGGCGCCGGACATCGTGTGCCTGCAGGAGCTCAAGGCGCCCGACGAGGCGTTCCCGGCGGCCGACCTGCGGGCGGCCGGCTACGGCTGCCTGTGGCAGGGGCAGCCCTCATGGAACGGGGTGGCGATCCTCGCGCGCGACGAGGAGCCGATCGAGTGCCGCCGCGGGCTCCCGGGGGACCCCTCGGACACGCAGAGCCGCTACCTCGAGGCGGTCGTCCGCGGGATCGTGGTCGGCTGCCTCTATCTGCCGAACGGGAACCCGCAGCCCGGCCCGAAGTTCGACTACAAGCTGGCCTGGTTCGAGCGGCTGATCAAGCACGCGGCGACGCTCTGCCGCGGGGGCGCGCCGGCGGCGCTCGCGGGCGACTTCAACGTGGTGCCGACCGACTTCGACATCTATGACCCGAAGTCGTGGCGCAAGGACGCGCTGCTCCACCCCGCGATCCGGGCCTGCTATGAGCGCCTGCTGCACCAGGGGTGGCTCGACAGCCTGCGCGCGCGCCACCCGGAGGAGAAGATCTTCACCTTCTGGGACTACTTCCGCCAGCGGTGGCAGCGCGACGCGGGCCTGCGGATCGACCACCTGCTCCTCAACCCGGACCTCGCGCCGCGCCTCGTCGACGCGGGCGTCGACCGCTGGGTCCGCGGGTCCGAGGGCGCGAGCGACCACGCGCCGACCTGGATCACGCTGCGCGACGGCTCCTGAGCTGCGCTCGTGGTCCTCGGGCGCGGGTGCGCGTCGAGGCGCGGGGGACCTCCGTCACGCACGCCGTGTCGCGGTCGGCCCTGGCGTCGATGTCCGGCCGGCGGGCGGGGCGGGGGGGCGAGCCGCGGAGAAGGCGAAATTCATGAAGGATCACGAGGGGTCGTTCCATGGCACGAGGGGTGCTTCAGGAGCGGGCAGAACCGAGTCACCCCCCACCTTCCTTAGAAACTTACGGAGAACTCGCCATGTCTCGCCTTACTTCGCTCTCGCTCTCGACGCTCCTCGCGCTCGGCGCATTCACCAGCGGCTGCGGGCCGCAGGAAGCACCGGGCGCTGACCTCGACCCGCGCGTGCTCTACGCCTTCGAGGGCTGTGACGACCTGCTCGGGTACACCAAGGACCGGGCCAAGGACCTGATCGACCAGTACGGTAACCTCTACGGGTACGACTACAGCAACGGCTGGTTCTGGGGCGAGGGCGACGAGGGCTTCGGGGACACCGGCGGCGGCACCTCGGGCGGTGACGGCGGCGAGGCGCCCTCTGACGGTGAGGGCGGCGGCGGCACGCCGGGCGAGGACTACTCGGGCACCAACGTGCAGGAGGCGGGCGTCGACGAGGCCGACATCGTCAAGACCGACGGGGAGCGGATCCTCGCGCTCGGCGGCGGCAAGCTGCACTTCGTCGACGCCTCGGGGGTCGCCCCGAAGCTGCGCGGCTCGCTCGACCTCGGGGTCGACGCCTACTCGGCGCAGCTCTTCATGCACGGGTCGCGGGCGATGGTGCTGGTCCGCACCTGGCCCTTCCAGTACGACGAGAACGGCCAGCTGATCGAGTCCTCGCTGAGCGAGTACTTCGGCGAGGACTTCTGGGGCAGCGTGCTCCGGCTGATCGAGGTCGACCTCAGCGACCCGGACAACCTCAAGGTGCTCCGCAACCTCTACGTCACCGGCGATCTGGTCAGCGCGCGGCTGGTCGACGGCGTGTCCCGGGTGGTCCTGCGCTCGAGCTACTCCGGCCTCGAGATCAAGGATCCGGGCGAGTTCTTCAACTGGGCGGCCTACGAGTTCGAGGTCGGCGTGAACGGCTACAACGAGGCGATCTACCAGAAGTACTGGGACATCGCGCTGGCGCAGTCGAAGACCTACAACAAGGCGGTGATCGACGCCTCGAAGGCGGAGAACTGGCTGCCGCGCTACTTCCTCTCCGACGTGTCCTCGGGCCAGGAGAAGATCAGCCACGGGCTCCTCCTCGACTGCGAGCAGGTGATGCACGCGGGCGTGTACGCGGGGCTCTCGACCGTGTCGGTGATGACGGTCGACCTGGGCGCGGGGATGGCCCTCGGCAAGAGCGTGGGCATCTTCTCGGAGGGCGAGACGGTCTACGCGTCGAAGGACAACCTCTACGTGGCGATGTCGCCGTGGACGCCCGCCGACTGGGGGCTGGCGCCGGAGGAGGAGCAGCAGCAGGGCAAGACGACCTACGTGCACAAGTTCGACATCCAGGCCCGCGACCGCGCCAAGTACGTCGCGTCGGGGTCGGTGCGCGGGCGCCTGCTCAGCCAGTGGGCGCTCTCGGAGCGCGCCGGTGACCTCCGCGTCGCCAGCACCGACATGATCGGCTGGGACCAGTCGACCTCGGAGAGCTTCGTCAGCGTGCTGCGCCAGGACGGCGACGAGCTGACCCAGATCGGCCAGGTCGGCGGGCTCGGCAAGACCGAGCAGATCCAGGGCGTCCGCTTCATCGACGAGGTCGGCTATGTCGTGACTTTCCGCCAGACCGACCCGCTCTATACCGTCGACGTCAGCGACCCGACCGCGCCGGTCGTCGCGGGCGAGCTCAAGATCCCGGGCTTTAGCGCCTACCTCCACCCGGTCGGCGAGGGCCTGATCCTCGGCGTCGGCCGCGACGGCACCGAGGAGGGCCAGCTCCTCGGGCTCCAGCTCAGCCTCTTCGACGTGTCCGACGCGGCGGCGCCGAAGCAGCTCCACAAGGAGACGATCGGCAGCGATTGGGGCTGGTCCGAGGCGCTCTTCGACCACAAGGCCTTCCTCTGGTGGGGTAAGACCGGGCTGACCATGCTCCCGCTCGAGTGGTCGAGCTACGACGAGAACCAGGGCTACGTCTGGGAGCAGGGCGCATTCGGCTTCACGGTCGACAAGGAGGCCGGGATCTCGCTGCTCGGCGAGGTGCAGCACCCGCAGCAGCAGGGCGGGTGCGTCGACGAGTTCGACTGCTACTACTGGTCGTCGGCGCTCCGCCGCTCGCTGGTCATCGGCGACCTCGTCTATACGCTCTCGGACGTGGGCCTGAAGGCGAGCTACCTGTCGGACCTCACCGAGGCGCACTGGCTCGCGTTCCCGGAGTGAGCGTGCGCAAGCGAGGCCGGGGCGGGCGCGCCCGCTCCGGCCTCGCCCGCGTCGGGTTCGCTGATAAAGTCCGCCACCCCTTTTTTCGCCGTGAAGACGCGCCTCCTCGACTGGCTCTACCGTAACCGCTGGCTGATCGCGATCGTCGTCGGCGCCTTCCTGGTGCGACTGCACTGGAACACGCTCTGCCATCCGCTCGGGGACTACGTCTCGTCGGACATGCGGGGCTACGTGCAGCGCGGCGAGCAGATGCTCGACAAGTTCGGCGCCCGCAACGAGTACCACGCGTTCTTCCCCTACGGGACGCACTTCTTGGTCGCGGCGGTGAAGGGGATCTTCGGCCGCGAGAACTACTTCGCGCTCGGGGCGGTGTACGCGCTGCTCGGGACGATCATCGTCGGCTACGCGGTGGCGATCGCGGCGCGGGTCAGCCCGCGCCGGTGGGTCCCGCCGCTGCTCGGCTGGATCCTCGTGTTCTACTACCCGCTGATCTCGCTCGGCGGGTACGTGCTCAGCGAGATCCCCTTCGGCGCGTTCATGACGATGTCGATGTTCTTCCTGCTCCGCCTGGTGCAGGAGGGGCGCAGCCGCGACGCCTGGTGGGCGGGCGTGACCGCGGCGGTGGCGACGGCCTGTCGGCCGCAGATCCTGCTCTCGATCGGGATCTTCGGGCTGCTCTGGCTATTTTACCGCCGCGGACCCTTCGCCAAGGTCCAGCTCCGGCACCTGGTCTTCGCGGGGGTGCCGCTGGCGGTGATCCTGGCCTTCTCCTCGGCGCGGCTCTACTACCACACCGAGGGCCGCTTCGGCGTGGTCAGCGAGAACGGGCGCTTCAACCAGCTCTTCGGCCGCTGCCACAACAAGAAGGTCAACGCGAACCCGACCAAGCCGGGGCGCGGGGCGATCCGCTTCGGACCGCCGCCGCTGATCCAGCTCGAGAAGCGGGCGACGAGCGCGCCGAACTCGTGGGTGCAGCTCGACCCGGCGCTCGGGCCGGAGCTGAACTTCAACGGCTACATCGCGGACGCGGCGCCGCTCGAGGACCTGATGCGCAAGTGCATCGCCAAGACGGGCTGGCTCGGTCAGCTCCGCTACGCGGCGGTCAACGTGGTCCTCCTCGGCGGCTACAACACGCCCTGGCCGGACTCGGGCCGCGGTCTGTGGCGCCACCTGGCGGGCAACTGGCAGGCGGTGCACACGGCGCTGGTGGTGTTCCCGACGATGCTCGGGGTGGTGACGCTCTTCCGGCGCCGCGCGGTGGCGACCTACGGGCTGCTGGCGATGCACGTGGTGGCGCTGGTGATCACGGCGGCGATCTACTTCGGCGATGTCCGCCTGCGCACGCCCTACGACCCGCTCTTCCTGCTGCTGAGCATCGAGGTGTACGCCTTCCTGGCGATCTGGGTCGCGGGCGCGGTGCGGCGCCTGCGGGCGAAGTTCGCTCGCGCGTGAGCGGGCCTCAGGGCCAGACGCCGCGCAGCCAGGTCGTGATCTCGGCGAGGGCGTCCGGGCTCATGGTCTCCTCGATCTCGCCGTACTCGCCGGGGGAGCCGGTCTTGGCGGTCTGAAAGAGGTGGTTCTTCCCCGGCAAGGTCTTGGCGACGAAGGCCTTGTTGCCGGCCTGCTGCAGGGCGCGCTCGATCTGCGGGAGGTTGGCGTCGGCCGGGACCTGGAGGTCGAGGCCGCCGATCAGGGCGAGCACGGGGGTCTTCTTGAGCTTGCGGAGGTCGGCGCGCGGGTCGGCCCGGAGGAAGTCGCGGAACCAGGGGGTGTCGAGGGACATGAGCGACGCGGTGACGAGGGCCGCGGTCTCCTGCGGACGACGGGCGGTCGGGGTCTGCAGGAGGACGAGCTTGCGCAGGAGCTCCTCGAGATCGGCGCGCGGCTTCCCGGCGAGCAGGGCCGCGAGGAGCTCCTTCTGCAGGACGAGCTGGGCGTCGATGTCGACCTGCGCCGAGCCGCTGGTGCGGGCGATCGCCGCGAGCTGCTGCGGGAGGAGCTCGGCGCCGGTCACGCCCGGGCCCGCCAGCATGATGAGCGCCGCGACCCGCTTGTCCGCGGCCGCGGCCTTGGCGGCGATCATCGCGCCCTCGCTGTGGCCGAGCAGGCCGAGGCGCTTCTTGTCGATCTCGGGCTGGGCGGCGAGCCAGTCGAGCGCGCCGCGGGCGTCGCCCGCGAGGTCGCTCTGGGTGGCCTTGTTGAGGTCGCCCTTGGAGCCGCCGACGCCGCGGTCGTCGTAGCGCAGGACGGCGAAGCCGGCGCGGGTCAGGTGGTCGGCGAGGACGAGGAAGGGCCGATGCCCCATGATCGCCTCGTCGCGGTCCTGGGCGCCCGAGCCGGTGAGGAGGACCAGGGCGGGGAAAGGGCCTGTCCCTTGGGGCAGGGTGAGGGTGCCGGCGAGGGCGGCGCGGTCGGCGGCGGCGCTGGCGAAGGCGGCCTCCCGCGCCGCGTAGGGGAAGGGGGGCCGCGGCTCCTGCGGCCGCTTGGGCTCGACGTCCGGCTCCTCGCCGGGGGCGAGCCGGCGCATGGTGGCGGGGAAGGTCTGGCCGGCCTGGCTGAGCTCGCCGCGGGCGTCGGCGGCGCCGGCCCCCCGCTCGAAGGTGAAGAAGGCCCACTGGTTCTCGGGGGCGCCGGGCGGCGCGAGGATGAACTCGAGGCCCTCGGGGGCGACCCGGACGTCCTTGAGGGCGAAGTCCTTGACGCTCTGGGCGGGGATGTCGAGCCGACCGGACCAGGCGGCGCGCGGGGCCTTCGGGTCGGGCGGGGGGGCCAGGCGGGCGACGAAGCGGAGCTTCAGGCCGGGGACCTCGACGGCGCCGACCCAGGTCTCGGGTCCCGCGGGGGCGGGGGCCTCGGGCCGCGCGTCGCTCGCGGGGGCGGGGGCGGGGGCGGGCTCGGGCGCGTCGGGCGTGGGTCCGGCGGGCTTGCAGGCGAGTGTGAGACAGGTGGCGAGAGACAGGGCGGAAAGGACACGTGTCGGCAAGGCGCGCTCGTGGTCAGGGTTCGGGAGAGGAGGATCGCAACGCGTCGGACCCGCCGGGGCTCCGCCGGTCACGGGAAGAGCGGGCACATCATGGTCTGGGGATCCGGCTTGAGGCACTTGTAGTCGCAGTCGGGGATCCCGCAGGGGTAGCAGCAGAGCAGGCCCTCGGCGCACTGCGCCGGGATGTCGGGCGAGCAGACCGTGCCCTCCGGCAGGCCGCCGCTCCCGGAAGAGTTGCTGTCGTTGCCGGTGGAGCTGGTGGCGTCGGTCGTGGAGCCGGAGGAGGCGTCGCTGGAGGAGGAGGAGGAGGCGTCGCCGGTGGAGCTCGAGGAGGCGCTGGTCGAGGTCGACGAGGTGGAGCCGCTGGCGGTCGAGGTGGAGCCGCCGGACGAGGAGCCGGTGGTCGGCGAGTCGGTGTCGGTGGAGGTCGACGAGGTCGTCGTCGAGGTCGAGGTGGTCGCGGTGTCGCCGCCGCCGTCGTCGCCGCAGGCGAACGTGAGCACACAGAGAGTAAGGAAGAAAGGCCGCATGGAGTGGTGATACGTCCGGCCGGGCTGGAAGTCGAGGCTAGACGTGCTCGACGAAGCCGAGCTCCGGAGCGGCGATGATCGGGACGAGGTGATCCTCGACGCGACGGGCGGGCAGGCGGCGCGGGTCGACGCAGACGACGCCGAGGTAGGCGTCGCCCGGGCCCGCGAGCGCCGGCGGGAGGCGGAGGACCTCGACCTGGTTGACGTCGCGGAGCATGGTCAGCGCGGCGGCGCAGTCGGGCGGCGCGGGCGCCTCGCGCAGCGCGAGGACGCGGTCGGCGACCTGGTGCAGATAGGCGGCGTCGAAGCGACGCTCGGGGTCGACGGTGAAGACGATGAGCGCGGGGTAGGTCGCGTCGCCGGGGGCGAAGAGGGCAGGGTCGGCCCGGACGACGCGTCCGAGGGCGAGCGGGCCCTCGGTGAGGGCCCGCTGGCGGATCGGTCCGCTCCGCGCCTGGTTGGCGGCGCTGAGGAAGAAGCCGCCGATCAGGAGGGCGGCGGAGAGGATCGTCGGGCCGTAGCCGACCAGGCCGAGGTAGCCCGCGATCCCGGAGCCGATCAGGCCGACGGCGCCGGCGCCCGCGACCGCGTCGCCGAGGCAACCGCGGTCACCCCGAGCCATGCGCTGGAGGTCGTCGTCGAGGGTCCGCGGGGTGCTCTCGTAGCGGCGGCGGAGCTGGACGAGAGCGCTCGATTCAGGGGTCGCAGGCATGCGTCCGACAAGCGAGAGGCCGGCCGCGGGCTGGGCCGCGGTCCGGCAGGAGAGGTGCGCACGCCGCAGGTTCGCGGTCGCGGGGAGGAGAAAGAGACGCGGAGAAGCAGTCGCGGGGGGAAGAAGATCGCGTGCGCGCTGGTACGCTCGCACGGGAGCGCGGCGAGGTCAACCGGGGCGCCGCGGGGCGCCCCGGTCCGTGCCTCGGGCCTTCTCACCCGGGCGGGGTTTCCGGCTCCGGGGCCTCGGCAGCGTCCTCGGCAGCGTCCTCGGCAGCGTCCTCGGCAACGTCCTCGGCAACGTCCTCGGCAGCGTCCTCGGCAACGTCCTCGGCAGCGTCCTCGTCGCCATGGTGGTCGTGGTCGTGGTCGTGCGGCTCGTCCGGCGCCTCGTGCGAGGAGGGGTCCTCGGCGAGGAGCTCGTCGTGCTCCTCGTGCTCGTCGTGCTCCTCGGTGTCCTCCG
>CAZMML010000067.1:0-10061 GCA_964567335.1 uncultured Nannocystis sp.
GTAGAAGTCGTCGCCGACGAGCGCGAGGGTCGCGGCGATGTCGCGCACCAGCGCGGCGGCGCGGGCCGGATCGGGCGCGTCGAGGTCGGCCAGGACGTCGCGGGTGAGCTCGAACACCGCGCGGGCTTGCGGGCTGAGCGGGAGCGCGGCGACGGCGTCCGAGAGGCCGGCGAGCTGCCCGAGGTCGTGCGCGAGCTCGGCGAGCGCGTAGGCCCGCGCGGTCGAGGTCGGGGCGCGGCGCAGGAGCTCGAGCGAGGCGTCGAGGGCGCCGCGCTCGTCGTCGCAGCGCAGGAGGGCGTCGGCCCGGGCGAGCGCCTCCGTGAGCTCCGCGGGGAGCGGCGCCGGGGAGCATGGGTCGCGGGCGGGGGCGGGCCGCGAGATCGAGGTCGAGGGCGGCGGCGGCTCGGTCGCCGCCGGTCGACAGGCGAGCACGGAGGCGGCGAGGGTGAGCGCGCGGCGCAAGCGAGACCCGAGGATAGCGCGGCCCCCCGGCGCGTCAAAGGTGTCTAAAGAGACATGTTCAATCGAGCACGGGTGGGCCCGCGCGGGCGCGGGGCCGCTCGGGCGCGGGCGCGGGCGGGCGGCTCAGGGGGCCGCGAGCGCGTTGCGGAAGTCGGGCGTGACGACGAGGGCGACCGCGGAGTCGAGGGTCGCGTCGCTGAGCGCCTCGAGGTAGTTGTCCTCGGACTGGCTGCGGCCCCAGCGGTTGCTCTTGCCGGTGACGGGGCCCTGCCAGCGGGTGGTGCCGCTGCGATCGATGACCCACGCCTGGCCCTGCACCGTGGCCTGGTAGACGTTGCCCTCGGCGACCCAGAACTGGTCGAGCTGGAGCTGCAGGGTGTGGGTCGCGGCGGCCTGATCCGCGGTGACGCCGAGGCCCATCGCCGCGAGCTCCTTGGCGAAGACGTTGCGCATGAACTCGGTCGGGACCTGACCACCAGGGGCGTTGTAGACCGGGACCGCGGGGTTGTCCTCCTGGCTGATCCCGAGGCTGTTGGGGTCCTGGACCTGCCGCTTGTCGACGATCTGCGCGATGAAGACCTGCGTCCCCGCCGGGATCGCCGGGAGGCCGGCTGTCTTCGCGGCGTCTGGCTTGGAGGTCGGCTTGTACACCAGCGGGAACGAGATCAGGCTCGGGGAGGAGGCGCACGCGAGCGCGCCCGAGAGCAGGAGGAGCGTGAGGGGTCGCTTCATGGCCGGACCACAGTAGCACTCCGGGCCGCCGGGGCGCGACGCGGCCGGCGTGCGGCGGCCTGGCGGCCGGCGCTGTCCAGTGTCCTTTGCGACACGTCTCACAGGACATGAGCGACACCTGGGTGCCCCGGCCCGCAGCGTGGGCGCGGGCGGCGCCGGACCGCAAGCGCTGCGCGCGGGCGGCGATTCGGGCAGACAAGGGGGCGGCTGCAGGGGTATGGTCCGCGGGTGCTCGAGACCCTGGATGCGATCGACTGGAAGTCCTTGACGCACGCCTACGGCGAGGCGAGCGACGTGCCGAAGCTGATCCGCGCCCTCGCCAGCGAGCACGCCGGCAAGCGGGAGGGCGCGCTCGAGGGCCTCTTCTCGACGATCTGGCACCAGGGGACGGTGTACCCGGCGAGCGCGGCGGCGGTCCCCTTCCTCATCGCGCTCGTGGGCTCCGACGCGCAGGGCGATCTGGCGGCGATCCTCGAGCTGCTCGCGCACCTGGCGACGGGGTCGTCGTACCTCGACGTGCACCAGCACTACGAGCACTTCACGGACGAGCGCACGACGGCGGACTTCGCCGCGCGGGTGGCCGAGGAGCTGCGCCACGTGCGGGCGGCCAAGGACGCGGTGGTGCGCGGCGACGCGGTGTACGCCCGCCGCCTCGCGCACCCGGACCCGTCGGTGCGGATCGCGGCGGCGTACCTGCTCGGGCTCTGCCCGACCGACGTCTCGCGCGCGGCGCTGCGGGCGACCGCGGTCGACGACGAGGAGCCGGCGGTCCGGGCCGTCGCGGCCTTCGCGCTCGGGTGCGTCGCCGACGACGCGCTGGCGCCCGAGGTCCGCGCGCTGCTGGAAGATCCGAGCGAGCACCCGGCGGTCCGTCTCTACGCCGGCTTCGGGCTCGCGCGCAGCGCGGCCGCGCTCAGCGAGGCGGCGATCGACGCGCTCGCGGGGCTCGTCGACGACGCGGAGCTCTTCTCCCAGCTCGACGAGTTGCACGAGAACGCGGCCGGAATGAGCTACGGGCCGCTCGCAGACTGCCTGCTCGGCCTGCCGCCGGAGGTCCGGCCGCGCCTCGTGCCCGCGCTCGGGCGGGCCTTGGCGCAGATCCGCGGGCGCGACGCGCTCGGGCTGGCGACGGCGCTGCTCGGGCTCGCCTTCGGTGACACGAAGCTGGCCGAAGGTGCGGGTCCAGAGGCGCTCACCGGCGAGCAGCGCGCGGCGCTCGAGGCGCTGGCGCTGGCGCCCGGCGCCTGGCGCTACGCGAACATCGAGTCGGAGCTGCGCGAGATCGGGGCGCCCTTCACCGAGCGCGCCGAGCTGGCCCGGTGGCTCGGGGTCGAGCTCACCGAGGACGACGAGGACGACGAGGGCGACGAGGGCGACGAGGGCGACGACGACGCGGCCGACGACGAGGACGACGAGGAGGGCGTCGACGTCGAGCCGCCCCCGCTCGACGCCGCGGAGCTCGCGCGGCTCGGCCGCTTCGCGGCCCGCCTCGAGGAGGAGGGTTGGCGCGAGGCGAAGCAGTGGTTCGCGTTCTTCCAGCAGATGGGCGCGGCGGCCCGCGTCGAGCCGCCGGCGGTGGCCCGCTACTTCGGCGAGCGGGCGAACTTCGAGCTCGGCTACTGGTTCTACGACCGGGAGCTCTCGCGCGCGGTCGGGGAGTGCGTGACGAGCGAGCACCTGCGGCTGGTGATCGCGCCGAAGGAGGGCGACGAGCACGTGGCGCTGCGGGTGCGGGTCGACGAGGGGAGCCTCGACGCGGTGCTCGCGGCGCTGATCCGGCACCAGGACCGCGCGACGCCCTCCGACTTCACGGCGCTGGCGATCGAGCTGCTGGCGGCGTCGTCGGAGGTGCTCCTCGAGACAGGTCGGGCGCAGCGCGCTCGGCTCGGGCGCTCGGGCGGGAGCGCGTAGCCCGTCACCGGACGCTCAGGGGATCTTGCGCAGGCGGACGTCGCCGGGAGGACCCGCCAGGTCGACGAGGACGCCGACGAGGCTGGTCGGGCTCTCGACCCGCCCGACGTAGAGCGCGAGGTGGTCGGCGCCGGGGTTGGTCTGCTTGAGGGTGAAGAGGGCGCCGCGGGGGCTGGTGTGGAGCTCGCCGGCGAAGCGGCTCGGGTCGTCGGCGGGGAAGACGAAGCGCGCGACGAAGCGGACCTCGTCCAGCATGATGACGATGAGCTCGTAGGGCACCGTCGTCGGCGCGAGCTGCCCGTTGAGGGTGCGATCGAAGCTGAACTCCCACCGGCCGCTGAGGTCCATCGCCGAGGACCCTAGGCCGGCGGCGGCCCGCGCGTCAACGGGCGGACGCGCGCGGCTCAGTTGTCCTCGTTCGGCTGGACGCTCTCGCGGTAGCTGACCAGGGGCTTGGTGTCGTCCAGCAGGTCGGTGATGAAGTCGCTGAGGTCGATCCCCTGCTCCTCGATGTCGGTGTCCTCGTAGGCGATGATCGAGACGCAGTGGCTGTCGTTGAGCGCGCGCCAGTAGGGGAGGTAGTAGGCGAGGTTGTCGTGGCCGGTGTAGAGGTCGACCAGGAGCTCGGTGTCCTCGGCCCAGAAGGCGAGCGTCTGCTCCTTGCTGGGGTTCGGGTAGAAGCGCTCGTAGGAGTAGCGGGAGTAATTGTAGTCGCGCTGGAAGAAGACGGTGCTCAGGCGGTCGTCGGGGTAGAGGTCGGCGAGGTGGGTGTTGAGGACGCCGAAGTCGTCGTCGATCTCGTAGCCGGGCGGCAGCAGGCTGAGCACGGAGTCGACGTTCCACGAGCTGCGGATCATCGCGTGGAGCGGGCCCGACTTGCCGGTGCTGGGGAAGATCGGCCCCGAGTCGTCCATCAGGTAGCCGCGCTTCGCGTCGATGCCCTGGCGGAAGAAGTGGTAGTTGATGATCGAGCCCGCCCCGCCGGCGCTGCACCCGGTGACGAAGAGCCGGTCGGTGTCCGGGAAGGCGCCCGCGAGCCACTCGGTGGCGGCCATGACGTTGTTGTGGCCGTTGTGGTGGAACTCGAGGTCGGGCTCGACGCCGCTGGGGTCCTTGTAGGTGATCACGTTGTTCCCGGTGTGCACGTCGCCGGTGCAGTAGGGGAGGAAGACGAGGTTCCAGTCCTGGGTGAGCCCGGGCAGATCGCGCCGGATCAGCGGCGAGAGGTTGCTCGTCAGCGGGTCGTACAAGAGATCGTCCGGGATCCCGTCGGGGTGCGCCGCCCCGAGCGGCGAGTTGCCCGCGCAGGTGTCGAAGTCCCAACAGGCGCCGCCCGGCTCGAGCATGATCAGGAGGTCCTTGGCGCCCTCGTGGTAGTTGACGAAGATCTTGTACTCGCTGCCGTTGCCGCACACGGCGCCGGGCAGCCGCACGAGCAGCCACTTGTCGTAGGCGGGCGGCGGCTCCGGCCCGCCGCTCGAGGACGAGCCCTCCTCGCTCGTGCCAGTGGTCACGCCCGTGGTGACCTGATCGGTCGTGCCTGTCGTGCTCTCGCCCTCGCTCTCGCCGTCGACGGCGTGGACGGGGAGGTTGCAGGCGAGGAGTCCCACGAACGTCGCTGTGAGCTGACCGAGAATACCTTGCCGAAAATTCATGCCTGACCTCCCGAGAGGAGCACAGTAGCAAAACTCACCCTGGAGCGGTGGCGGGCGCGGAATGGGGAGATTTGTGCGTTCTCGCGGCGGTGGGGCCCCTCGCGCGCTTCCGCTCCGCCGAGAAGCCAAAGGTCAAAGCTTGTATTGCTGCCTTCCCTGGGGCGATCGTTGGGCGATGACGCCCCCTTCCTTGACGCTGCCCCTTCTCGCGTTGCTCACCCTCTCCCTCCCTGCGGCGGCGGCGATGCCGACGGTGCTCAAGGCGCCGGCGGGTGAGCCGGCCGACGTGTTCGGGGGGGAGTTCACGAAGCCCTGCGGGTGGCCGACGACCGTCTCGGTCGAGGGGAGCTGCACCGGCACGCTGGTGCACCCGGAGGTGGTGATCTACGCGGCGCACTGCGGCACGGGGTACAGCTCGATCCAGTTCGGAGAGAGCGGTGCCCAGGCCGCGCGCTCGGTGCCGGTCCAGTTCTGCAAGACCTTCCCGGGCGGGGGCCCCGGTAGCGGCCAGGACTTCGCGGTGTGCAAGCTCGCGGAGCCGCAGCTGGACGTCCCGATCGTGCCGATCCTGATGGGGTGCGAGACCGACAAGTATCTGCAGCCAGGCCAGACGGTGACCATCGTCGGCTTCGGGTTCGACGAGAACAACGACATCGGGGTGAAGAAGGAGGTCGTGACGACGATCAACAGCTTCGAGAACAACGAGGCGTTCATCGGCGGCAACGGGAAGGACAGCTGCAACGGCGACTCAGGCGGACCCGTGTTCGTGCAGATCGATGACGGGACCTGGCGGGTGTTCGGGATCACCTCGTACGGCGGTGAGTGCGGCACCGGCGGCTACTACTCGATGATGCACAACGGGATCTCGTGGTTCGAGCAGGAGACGGGGCTCGATCTGACGCCGTGCCACAACACCGACGGGACGTGGGCGCCGCAGCCGGGCCTCTGCGGCGGCTTCCCGACCGACCCGGGGGCGGGCGCCGGCTCGTGGGGGAACGGCTGCAGCGGCGGGGCCGCGGGCGGCCCGAGCAACACCTGCGGGGTCCAGTGCGACGGGGACGTCGAGCCGCCGACGGCGACGATCACCGCGCCGGCGGACGACACGCAGGTGGACGCGCCGGACATGATGGCGAACGTGGTCGTGCCGGTGAACGTCGACGCCGTCGACGTCGGCTGCGCGGGCGTGAAGGAGGTGCGGCTGATGATCAACGGGAGCGAGATCCCGAACGGGGTCGACAACGTCGCGCCCTACTCCTTCGACACGGTGAGCTGGCCGACCGGCTGCTTCGAGGTGGGGGCGAAGGCGATCGACTACCTCGGCAACGAGGGCCTCGCCGAGCCGCACACGCTCTGCATCAACACGATGGTCCCGCCCCCGCCGGACCCGGACACCGACAGCGCGGGCAGCGGCAGCGGCGGCAGCGGCGGCAGCGGCGACCCGACCGAGGGCGGGGGGAGCGGGGGGAGCGGGGGGAGCAACGGGAGCAACGGGAGCGCCGCGAGCGCGAGCGGCAGCGGCAGCGACACGGTCGGGCAGGACGAGGACGAGGCGTGCAATTGCCGCTCGGGACAGGGCCCCGGGGGCAGCCTGTTGGCGCTCGCGGGGCTGATCCTCGCGCGGCCCCGGCGGCGCCGCGCGTAGGCGGGTGCTCGCGGACTCACTCGAGCGGGCGGCCGACAGCCCAGATGCGCACCGTCGGCTCACATCCCAACGCGCCGCAGTCCGGCGCGGGCTCCGGGGCCTCGGCGAGGACGAACACGAGGGAGAAAGCGAGGGGCCGCCCGACGGGTTGCCTGTTACTTCATGCGGGGATTGAACCCGCATTACTCAGAGTGACAGTCTGATGCGTTTTCCAGTTACGCCAATGAAATGGTGGCTATCCGCCCACGTGGCGAGCCCCTCGCCCGACAGGATCGCCGGGGCGAGGGGCCTCGTCAAGGGCGGCGGGCGGGCTACTTGGAGTCCTTGCCCTCGCGCGTCTTCATGCCGTCGGTGGTGCGCGAGAGCGGGGTGCCGCGGACGACCTGGCTGAGCAGCTCGGCGGGGCTCTTGCCGCCGAGGAGCGCGACCAGGTTCATGTTGTTCGCGGCGGCCTTCAGCACCTCGGCGTCGGCGGCGGCGTGGAGCGCCCCGACGAGCTCGGGCTGGATGGCGCCGAGGCGGGCCGCGTCGGCCTGGGCGAAGGCGGCGGCGGTGGCCTGCTCGATCTCCGCGATCGCGCGGGCGTGGGCCTGGGCGGCGGCGTCGACGAGCGCGCGGGCCCTGGCCTCGGCGTCGGCGGCCTGGATCTTCTGGGCGGCGGCGAGGTCGGCCTTCTCGCGGTCGCGGTCGCGGACGGCCTCGAAGTTCAGGCGATCGAGCTGCTGCTTGGCGCGCAGGGTCTCCTGCTCGCGGGCGGCCGCGAGGCGCGCCTTGAGCTCGGCGACGGTGTGCTCGTCCTGGGCCTCGAGCTTGGTGGTCTCCGCCATCCGCTGGCTGGCGCCGCGCTGGATCACGTGCTCGTCGGAGTCGACGCTGTCGCGCAGGCGGGTCGAGTCGAGCCGGCGGCGCGCCTGCTGGTCCTGGAGCTGCAGCGAGACGGCCTCGCGCTGGACGTTGGCGAAGAGCTCGGAGAGCGCGGGGTCGGCGACGCCGAAGCCGAGGACGTCGACCGCGCTGAGGACCATGCCGTTCTCGCTGAAGCGGAGCGCGTCGCCGTCGCCGAGGAGCGCCTTGCGGGCGATCGCCGGGAAGTCGGCGAGGAGCTGGGTCGCCGTCTGGGTGCGGGCGGCCTCGCGGACGCGCGCGCGGACGTTGTCGGCGAGGAGCTTGACCGGGTCCTCGACGTGGAACCAGCGCTCGGGCTCGCCCTCGAAGTGGCCGGCGAGGCCGAGCTTGACGCGGAAGCGCACGAAGTCGGCCGACTCGACCTCGAAGTTGTCGGCGACGCGGCCGCCCTGGATCCGCAGGAAGCAGGTGGTGACGGTGGTGTGACCGTCCTTGGTCTTGCCCTTGGAGAGCTTGAGCGCGGTGAGCTGCTCCTCGTAGTCGAGCAGCTCGGTGCAGGGGCCGACGACGACGCGGCGGCCGTGGCGCGAGGTGATCAGGACGGCCTCGTTGTTGGGGACGATCACGCTGAGGGCCCACGGGGTGACGACCTCGGCGGTGGTGACCTTGTGCGGCTCGGCGTGGCCGATCCACAGGTTCCACTTGTCGTGCGGGACGCGGCGGTGGACGTGCTCCTCGCCGCGCGGGTCGACGAGGTACGAGGTCTCGCCGCGGACCATCTTGACCATGCCGGTCCGCTGGTCGCGGACGTAGATGCCCGACTTCTGGTCGATGCCGATCGCGTGGATCACGACCTGGTCGTGGTCGTTGCCGACGTGCGGCTCGCGCGTGACGGGGTTGAGGATCTCGGCCTCGATGAAGGGGAAGAAGACGCTCGGCAGGCCGCGGACGAGCAGCTCGGCGCCGGCCTCGTAGTGGTCGCGCTCGAGCGGGGTGCCGGGCGGGAGGCGCTTGGCGAGCTCGCCCTGCGAGATCGGGGTGATGATCCGGAGGTAGAGCGCCTGGTGCTCGCCGAGCTCGTAGGCGTCGTAGACGCGGCGCCGCGAGCCGCGCTGCAGGAAGGTGTCGTGCGGGCCGGGGAAGACGCGCGCGGGGCCGCGGACGATCCGCGGGTTGCCGTCGGCGTCGAAGAGGAAGCAGAAGTTCTTGGGCCCGAGGACCACGGCCTTGCGCGCGTAGGGGTCGGCGGCGACGCCGCTGCGGCCGGTGTCGCCGCCCTTGGCCCGGCGCTGCTGCTGGCGGTCGTTCCAGGCGTCGTCGAGGGCGGCGAGCATGACGCCGCGCTCGCCGGTGGTGTAGTCCTGCTTGTGGCGCAGCTCGTTCTTGAGGACGCTGAACTGGCGCACGGACATGCCGTCGCCGACCTGCGCGACCAGCTTGGCGAGCTCCTCCTGGGCGGCCGGCGGCAGCGCGGTGACGCCGTCCTCCTCGCGGCCGCGGGCCTCGGTCTCCTCGAGCGCGGGCACGACCTCGATGCCGGTCGGCGGGATGAAGAACTGGGTGTGGCGGCCCTGGATGACGATCCGCTGGCCGATCCGCAGCTGGGTCGGGTGGCTCTTGCTGGCCGGCTCGGGCTGGACCTTGCGCTCGGCGCCGGGGCCCTCGACGCCGTCGATGACGACGCTCGAGAGGCCGGCGGACTCGATGACGAGGCGGTAGTAGGGGGCGTTCTCGTCGAGCGGGCCGACGACCTCGACGATGAGGTACTGGTTGGCGCTGAGCTTGTGCGCCGGCCGGACCTCGGCCGACTGCCCGGGCCACAGCGGGAAGGCGCAGGGGCCGGGGATGATCTTCTTGGTGCCGAGCCGGAGCTCCTTCTCCTTGTTGCCGCCGGGGACGTAGTTGGCGTTCGGGCCCTCGGGCTGGTCGATGGTGACCGGGTTCTCGAGCAGCACGTACTCGCCGTCGCGGGCGATGATGAAGGGCCGCGCCTCCATCGGCGCCGGCTCGTAGCCGCCGCGCTGGTTGGCGCGCACGATCCGGTCGTTGGCGCTGGGCGTGAACTCGGTCGGCCCGATGTGGGTCAGGATCTCGCCCGAGGTCTCATTGAGCGACCACAGGAAGGAGCGGCGCGGGACGGGGATCTTCTGGCGGTTCTCGATGGCCACGGCTGCCTCGCTGGCAATTTTGGAGGCGGGCAGGATAGCGGGGTCGTCAGCCATTGTCGCGGTGCGCCTTCGCGCGGGCGCGGGTCAGCGCGCGACGCCGATCTTCGGGCAGATGTCCTGCATGACGCAGTTCGGGCAGTCCGGCTTCTTGGCGGTGCACACGTAGCGCCCGAGCAGGATCAGCGCGGGGCCGAAGAAGGTCCACTGATCCTGCGGGACGAGCCGCATCAGATCGCGCTCGATGTCCTCCGGCTTGCTCGCCTGCGACAGGCCGATGCGGCCGCTCAGGCGGATCACGTGGGTGTCGACGATCACCCCCGAGGGGATGTTGAAACATGTCGCAAGGACCACGTTGGCCGTCTTGCGCGCGACGCCGGGCCGGCGCACCAGCGCCTCGATCGACTGCGGGACCTCGCCGCCGTACTCGTCGACGAGCATGCGGCAGGCCTCCTCGATCGCCTTGGCCTTCTGCCGGTAGGTGCCGGTCGGGCGGATCATCTCCTCGAGCTCGCCGCGATCGGCGTCGGCGAACGCCCGCGCGTCGGGGTAGCGCGGGAACAGCTCGACGGTGACGGCGTTGACCCGCTCGTCGGTGCACTGCGCCGCGAGGATCGTGGCGACGAGCATCTGCACCGGGGTGCTCCA